>NZ_FZMA01000036.1:0-12815 GCF_900197775.1 Helicobacter salomonis | reverse complement strand
AGCTGTTTGCGCGCTTTGTGCGTTGTTAATCGCGCCAGCAGCGATCTTTCCTTGGGCATTAATGGCACTTTCAATACTGGACATCTGGGCATCGGTGAATGATAAAGCACCTAGAAGGGTGATGGAGGTGTTAAAAAGTGTTTCGCATCGGTTCAAACCTTGAAATAGCGCACCCGTGTTATGACAAAAAGGGCCGGGCAAGGTATTGGAGTTGCCGTAGTAGGCAATCCAGTATGGAATATTATAAAACGTATACAGCATGTAGGGAATCATGTCCTGAGTATAATTTGTGAGGAGGCTCTGGGCTTGTGTGAAGTCGCCACCACTCAGGGCATTTTCAAACATGGTCGCGAGTTTAGAGCCAGCAAAATTGCCCTGAAAATTGTTAGGGCTTAGGTAGCTATTCATGTAATCCCATGCTTGTTTGAGATATGCTTGAGTACGCGGATTGTCAAAGTAAGCTTCAGCTCCTATATATTTGCTATTGGCATAGGGGGCGAGTTGCGCCACATTAAATAGGGTGTTCCACATATCAGGGAGACTCAGCCCAGAGGGTAATTTGATATTAGGAAAGGTACTGCCACCGCAGTAATTGGGGCCCACAAAACTCGTATTGCCTGAGACAATATTGGAAATGATGCATGTGCGCCCGCTATTGGCATAGGTGAAGTTATTGACCCCCCATGCCTCTCCCACAGCGTATTGCATCCATTGGTTGTGGAAAGCCTGCCCTAGTTTTTGGCCTATGCTGGCAATTTGGTTGAGTGCAGTCGTTTTAGCATTGCTGGCTGCGGTGGCGGCGGTGGCAGCAGCGGCTTTAGCCGCGTTGGCGGCATTGGTGAGCTGGGCGATCTTGCTGGCATTTTGCAGGATCACTTGTTTATCATCACTCTTCAATTTATCAATATCGGTGCCAATGGTGGAAGCTAGGGCTTGGATGTCGCTAGCCAGCGTGCCGATGGCCTGGATCACTTGAGTGGGACTGAGCGAACTCACTTGGGAGCTTTGCACGGGGGGGGTGATGGGCGTATAAGTGATCCCCAACTCTTTGGCGGCTTGGGCAGCTTGGGTATTGAGAGCACTTAAGGTGTTAAGGGCTTGAATGAGGGTTTGTTGGTTGTCTTGATTGACGCTCTTTAGCGCGCTTTCATATTGCGCAATACTCTCTTGAGCTTGGTTGAGGAGGGCTTGATTCTTGGCTTGATAACTGCTGACAAGCTGGTTGAGGTAGTTTTGGTAATTGGAAGTATCTTGGGAAAGGCCTGCTAGGAAGGCTTGGACTTGGATGGTGCGGCTTAGATGCTTCTGTAATGCGCTGAGAATCTGGGCGACTTGGGTAGCATTGGGGTTAAGGCTGGCGAGTTGCTGGGCGTATTTTTGCAATTGGGTGAGGGTTTGGGCTTGGTTAGCCTTGAGTTGGGCTAGGGCATTGTTATAGGCTTGCAAATTAGCCTGATAGGCGGCGATCTTGGCAGCATTAGCATCTGGCGCGCTGCGCACGCTCTCTAGTGCACTACCCCCTCCTACATTCATTCCAAAGGAAACAAAGGCCCCATCTAGGTAGGAAGCAAAGGGATGGGCAAACAGAGGGGGATTTAGAAGAAAAAGGCCAAGGATTAAGGTATTTTTCATGTATCTACCATCGCTATGATTGAGAGATTTTGGGATCAATAAAACCTGCTTGATATGCTGTAAGGATGCAAAACTCTCACATAAGAACCACCCCACCCCCTAGCATTATTGAAAGTCTTGTTCACGAGTAACTACTCATCGGGTTATTCCACTTGTTTGGGTTCACCATCATTAGGGGCCACTTTTTGGGGCTTTTTGTGGTGTTTATGTTGTTTTTTGGGGGGGTTGGTATAAGGGCATTGGCAACACCCACCCAACAAAAATAACGCTAAACCTAAGCAGATGAGATTTTGGCCCATGCCCTACTCCTGATATGACGGATACACCCGTAGCAATCTATACTTATTAACCTCTGCCTTGCCTGTTAGACAACGCAGAAATTCAGCGCGGGCATTATAGCATAGCTCAAAAATTTCCAGTTTCCATTTTGTACACTAAACCCGCAAACTTAACACCATCAGATTTTGCGCGTGCCTCTTTTGAGCATCCATATAATGACTAAGATGAGCAAAATGATGATCAGAGGCATCAAATAGGCATATGCACCCACTTGATCGCCAATCTGGCGCACCCAAGCGCTGGCATAAAAGGCCACACTTCCGACTGCAACCGCCCACAGCGCACATGCGCACCCATTCCAGAGTGCAAACTTTTTCAAATTGTATTTGCTAAACCCGATCGCTAAAGGCACAATGCTCTTGACACCATAGATGTACTTGTTGAAAAAAATCAACCACACCCCGTATTTTTGCAACCAGATATGCACAAGCGCGAATTTACGGCGATGTCTAGCAAAATAAGTATAGAGCTCCTTCTTTTGGGTGCGCCCTAAAAACGCCAACCCTACGCTACCTACGAAATTGCCACATCCTGCCACTACAATGCTCAATTTAATATCCATCTGTCCCATGGAACTCAAGATTGCTGCTACCACGATTCCCACATACCCACTCCCTAAAGAATAGACAAACAGAAGTAAATACCCCCATGTGTCAAATAAATGTTGAAAATGCGCGATACTCTCCTGCACACTAATCCTTGTTTTTTTAGGCTATAATAGCACACTCGCATAATAGGAGCACAATATGACAAATGGATATTACGACGCGACAGGGGGCATGGTAACTGAGTTTAACCGCCTGGATCAAATCTCTAATAATTTAGCTAATCTCAACACGGCTGGTTTCAAGCGCGATGATGTAGTGGTAGGGGATTTCTTGCGCCTGTATCAGAATTACCGCGATCAATTACCTCTAGCTGATCAGACCAAGCATGCTGCACAATATTTGAATCGTAACCTCAACCGCGTCCCCATTATCAGTGAACGCTACACCGATTACAGCCTAGGACCCATGGCCAAAACGGATAATGATCTAGATTTTGCCCTGAGCGACCCCAATGCCTATTTTGTTGTGCAAACTCCACAGGGCATTGCCTTTACGCGCGATGGGAGTTTTACAATCGATTCGCAGGGATTTTTGAGCACTAAAGAGGGCTTTCATGTGCTCAGTCGTGGCGGCATTGAGAATCACACGGGAATTCAAATGCTCCCTGGAGCGCGCCTGAGTGTGAGTCCTACAGGCGATTTGTTTTTCCATGATGGCAATGAAGAGGTACCCGGAGGCGCGCTTGCTATAGTGGGTTTTCAGAGTCAAAAACTCTTAAATAAGATCGGGAATAATCTTTACACCTATCCTCAGGAAAAAATGGCCGAGCGTGTGGAACTCAACGCCCCCATTGTGCGCCAGCATTTCTTGGAAAAAAGCAATGTCAATGCGGTGACTGAGATGACGCGCTTGATTGAAGCAAACCGCCTTGTGGACATGTATTCTAAAGTTTTACGCACCCATATGGACGACTTGCATGCGGATGCGATCAGTAAGTTAGCGGCAAGGGTTTAAGGGGTTTGCATGCGAATTTTAAAAGCCTTAACGCTCACAGCGGCTTTGTGCGGGAGTTTGCAGGCAGAGGAGAGTGCGCTTTTTGTAGGCGCGATGTATGAAATGGGTGGCTCGACCTTCAGGGCTAAAGTGTTAGGAGAAGGGTATGTTCCCAAACCTGGTAAAAATGCTATCACGCAGGGACTGGGAGTGCATGTGGGCTACAACCAACTCTTCGGACAGAAAGGTTGGGTTGGTTTGCGCTATTATGCTTTCTATAATTGGGGAATTACAGATTTTGGGGAGTTTGTCTCTAACCATAAGGTGAAATTTACCAATAATACTTTCAATTTATCTGGTTATGGTGTAGGGTTGGACCTCTTACTTAATTTCATCAATGCAGATCGCTTTAGCTTGGGAATCTTTGGGGGACTGGCTGTGGGGGGCAATACTTGGTGGTTGGTCAAGGGCAATAACCCACAGACCAAGGTCCAGTGGCTGGTCAATGGAGGTGTACGCACGGTCATTTCCAAGCGCCATGGTCTTGAACTAGGCTTTAAAGTTCCGATGATGCATGTCAACTATGTTGAAACCTTCAACGGGAGCAAGTTTAATAACACTACTTTGTTTCTCAAGCGCGACTGGGCCTTTACAGCCGCTTATTATTTCTACTTCTGATGTTGGGTAAGTTGTGGGGGGTGGTGTTCTTGCTTGTCTTGGGAATGGGCATAGGGGTTGTGCTCTTTGCGGGAGCAGGGGTGGCCCCCGTGCTTTTTAAAGCCCCCACCCTAGCCCATGTAGATTTAAGCATTCTGGATGCGGGGGCGTTGATGGGACGTATTTTTGTGCGTGCCAATACCCTTTTGAATGTCTTAGGAGTGTTCTTAGCCCTAGATAGCGCGTTTTTAATCCTAGCTAAGAGGCGCAGAGGAGCGTTATTAGTGCTTTTGAGTATAATCGGCGTGGGTCTCATCACCCTTTTTAGTTTTTACTACACGCCCAATATCTTGCAAGCACAAGCGATGGGCACAACAGCTACTCCAGAGTTTGCACGCATGCACATGCAAAGTGAAATGCTCTTTAAGGTATTGCCCTTTGTGCTCTGTGCCCTCTTTGTAGGGCGTGCATGGCGCCTATGTCGCTAACTCAAGTGTTTAAAACTAGCTACAAGATTTTCTACCAACAAGTTAAACCCATCGACCAAAATAAACACCAAAATCTTAAAAGGCAGAGAGATCATCACAGGGGGCAACATCATCATCCCCATAGCCATTAAAATCGAGCTCACCACCATGTCGATGACCAAAAAAGGCAGGTAGAGTAAGAACCCAATCTGGAAAGCGGTTTTGAGCTCGCTAATCATAAACGCGGGCACGAGTACGCTTAAGGGCACACTGTTAACATCCTTAGGGTTGTCCAAATGGCGGATGCGGAAAAAGAGGGCGAGGTCTTTTTCCCGCGTGTTTTTGAGCATGAATTCCTTAAAGGGCACAACCCCTTTTTCAAAGGCTTCGGTATAGGAAATCTTTTCGGCCAAATAGGGTTTGATGGCGATTTCATAACTCTTTTTGGCAGAGGGCTCCATGATAAAAAAGGTCAAAATCAAGGCTAAAGACACTAGAATCTGTGTGGGCGGGGTTTGTTGCGTGCCTAGAGCCGTGCGTAGAAACGAAAAGACAACAATTAGGCGGATAAAACTTGTCATCACTAGGACCAATGAGGGAGCGAGCACCAAAAGTGTGAGCACCAACACAACATTTAAGGTCGTTACTAATTGGGCTGGGGTGTGGGGTGCGCTCAAGGAGAGATCGATGGTGGGGATGATAGGGTCCTTGATCTCCGCGCTCAGCAATAACTCCAAACTTAAGAGGGCCAACAAAATCGCTCTCAACAATCAAAAACCTTTTTGCTTTATCTAAAGTATAATGCCCTGGAAGTTAAAAAGCTCTAAAGGAAACTCTATGAATCTCTCTGTGATTATCTTAGCAGCCGGCAAGGGGACGCGCATGAAATCCCCTTTACCTAAAGTCTTGCACAAGCTTTGTGGGCGCGAAATGCTCGTTTATGTGCTTGAGAGCGCACTGGCACTTAGCGATGATGTGCATGTGGTTTTGGCGCACCAGCATGCACGCATCCACGCTTGCATTCAGGAAGCTTTTGCGCACCAATCCATTCATATTCACCTTCAGGATGTGGACAAATTCCCAGGCACAGGGGGAGCCTTACTTGAAAATGGCGTGCTTCTTCCTACCGCCCATGAGAAAATTCTCATTCTCAACGCGGACATGCCACTAATTAATCCTTCCGTCCTCCAACCTCTCCTAGAGCACCCGCATGCCATTGGGATTTTTGAGCGTGAAGATGCGTGTGGATATGGGCGCGTGCACCTAGAAAATGGCTTAGCCCAAGCCATCATAGAGGAAAAGGACGCGTCTAAGGAGGTCTGGCAGCATTCTAGTTTGAACGCAGGAATCTATGTCTTTAGTAGAGAGTTTTTGCAGACCTACTTGCTCAAGCTTGATTCTCACAATGCCCAGCGCGAATACTACCTAACCCAACTTGTTGAGTTGGGGGCGCGTGCAGGGGTAGAGATTGTAGGGGTTTATGTGAGCGCGCAAGCTTGCATGGGAGTTAATTCGCTCGGCGAGCTTGCACAGGCTCAAGAAGCACTTTTAGCGCGTTTGCGTCAAGAGGCTATGGACGCGGGCGTGCAGATGGAGATGCCCCACACGATTTATTTAGATTCCCAAGTGCGCTTTGAGGGGAGCTGCGTCTTGGAGCAGGGGGTGCGCTTAGCAGGGGCTTGTGTGCTCAAAAATGCCCATATCAAAGCCCATAGTGTGATCGAGGAGAGCATTATAGAGGAGAGTTCTATTGGTCCACTAGCCCATGTACGCCCGGGGTGCTATATCTCCCATAGCCATGTAGGGAATTTTGTCGAAACTAAGAATGCCCAGTTAAAAGGGGTGAAAGCGGGGCATCTGAGTTATTTAGGAGATTGCAGTATTGATGAGGGGAGCAACATCGGCGCGGGGGTGATTACCTGTAATTACGATGGCAGGAGCAAATACAGCACTAAGATTGGCAAACATGTCTTTGTGGGGAGTGATAGCCAGTTAATTGCACCCTTAGATATCCCCTCCCATGTCTTGATTGGAGCGGGAAGCACAATCACTCAGCAGATGCAGGAGGGAGATTTAGTCCTCAGCCGCACACCTCAAACTAATAAAACAGGGGGTTATTTCAAATTTTTCAAATCCTAGGGTCTACCCATCAAGCATGCTATTAGGCATTTGGTGCTAGAATGACGCTCAAAATTTCACTTAGGAAGAGGTATGCGTCAATTTTTGTGTGTGCTTATGCTGTGTGTAGGGATTGCGGGGGCTAAGGCGGCAGTCAAGGAAAATAAAGAGGACAAGATTGTCGGCGTCAACATCGTACAGCTGATCTATAAACAGACTAAAAGGTCCGTGAGCGTTTTAAGTCTGCAACCCCTAAAATCCAATAAGGATTTTCAAATTGTGGTGGTGGAAGACCCTGAGACAAAATACCATATCCCCTTGCTTGCTAACAAGGATGGCACTTTGGTGCTGGGCTTGAGCAATGTGTTCTTCAGCAATAACGATCAGGACATCGAGCTCATCAATGATATCTACAGCCAAACCCAGAACTACAACTTTAAACAGGCTAATGGGGCCAAAATTAATGCCATGCTCGACAATCTTCCCAAGGATTATGTGATCACGCTTACTTCTAAAAATAAGAATGCTAAGGAGCTTTACATTATATCCGACCCCATGTGTCCGCATTGCCAAAATGAATTACGCCGTGTGCAAGAACACCTCAAAGATGCTAATGTGCACATGGTGGTAGTGGGATTATTAGGGGAAAAATCCGAACTCAAGGCCGCAGACATCTTGATGCAAGTCAAACAGGCCCGCAGCACGCAGAGTAAAATCAACTTACTTAACAAGGTGTATGCCACTGCCTACACGCCCGCAGAAGTGCCCGATGACAAGATTAAAGAGGTCAAAGAAATAACTAAAAAAGTTTGGGATACCGGGATTAAGGGTGTACCCTTCCTCTACGAACGGCAGTAATGATGTCTATCTAATTGGTGCAAAAAACGCCGTTTATACCAGTTCTACTGAGACTCTTTGCTTAAGAATTCGCTCCCTTTAGGGGAGGTGTCTTGTGGTTTAGAAAAAAAAGTTATAATGCGAGTCTAAATTTTACAAAGGATTCCTATGAGATTTGCGGGTATGGTTTTAGCCTCGGGTTTACTGTGTGGGTTGGGAGCACAGGATATTGGATTGAATGTGTTCCCGGAGTACCATGCCAAGCCTGACCAGGAGATGTTAGACATGGCAGGCAAAGTGGAAGCTAGTAAGGTGATCAGTTATCTAAGTGAGATGAAGAATCGTTACAACAAGATGACCCCCAAGCACCAGGCGGATTTCCAAAAACACTTTCAAGATATTTTAGCCAAGAATATCGCTAAGCTCAGCCCTGCACAGCGTCAGAAGCGCTTGGATGCGATTAAGAAGGCCTTGGCGCTTAGGGTGCAAAATGTCGATAATCTCAAAAAGGAAGTGGAAGCCGAGTATGACTATTTGAGTCATTGGAAAGAAACCCTGCAATCTAAAACCTTCTACGAAGATCTCCAAAAAAATGGGTTCACGCCTAAGGGCGCAACCCAGACATCTAAATAACATAATTTGCCCACTAGCGCAAGCGTCTTTTGCGTGTGCGCGAAAGCTTAAAGATAGCGGAGGGAGGAGACCGATAGATTCCCCTTTTGTCTTCGATCAAGAGGGGGGTTGTTGTGCATGCCCAGTCTGCATCAAACTCCATGCCGCTTAAGTTCGCTGAGGTGCTATAAAGTACACCAAAGAATCTTAAAAAGTCCTGCACATGGGTGTCTTTGACCACTCGATAGCCTCTTGGAGGGGTGAGTGGATAGATGCAGCTAGCACGGCTACGGCGTACAAAGTTGCGGTGGATTTGTGGTACACGCACGGGGATGGCGTGGAGATTCCCTACAATCTGCAACAGCGGTTTATCCCCGGGGCTATGTTTGATGCGGTTGAGTGCGGCGGGATCTGTGCCAAAAAACCCAGCAGTGGTATCACTTTGGGCTAGAAACACGGAAGGTTTCAGTAGGATTTGCATGGTTTTATTTTAGCTGCTTTTTGGCAGAAATTCTTGTCAACGCATTGTGTTTATGCTTTGGTGGTTGAGACGCATACCACTAATTTGTGTATAATGCTTGTATATGTCCGATTTGACTCGTGGAATACGCAGGGTTCCTGCTTGCTGCAACAGAGGGTGGGGACAGCAAATGTGGGCTATTTATGTCTCCTTTGGACTATACCAATTGGGCGAACCTAGATGTCTTGAGCACTTTAGCATGCCCATGTTCATGCTAAAATGGAAAATCAACTTAGCATAGGAGTTTGCGTGAATCTTGGAGCTAAAATTATGGGCGTGATTCTCCTGTCCCTCTCTATCGTGGGCGTTCTCATTGTTATTATTGCTGATCATAAGCAGTATAACCTAGTCTATTCTGTCATTGGAAGCGAAAAGAAGGGGGATATGGATCACCGAGAAAGTACCTTGAAATACGACACACATCTCATCGAACAGGGCATCGCAGGCTATTACAAATACTTCCCTAAAGACGAGGCGAGGAAAATGGCCCTAGAATACTTTGGGAAAATCAATGATGACAAGGGCATGATCTACATGGTGATTGTAGACATGCAGGGCACAGTGCTCTTTGACCCTGTTAATCCCAATACCGTGGGGAAAGACGGCATGCATTTAACCAGCGTAGATGGAGTTTACTATGTCAAGGGCTATGTAGAACAGGCTAAAAATGGGGGAGGGTTTACCCACTATAAAATGCCTAAGTTTGAGGGAGGTACGCCTGAGCCTAAAGTGGCTTACAGCCACTACGACCCCACAAGTGGGATGATTATTGTATCCACCTCCTACTATAGTGATATTTTAAAAGCAACGGAGCATACACGCGAGGAGATCAGACAACGGGTCTCTGAAAATCTTCACGACCTGATCTACTACATTGCCGGTATTGTGGCCTTTTTCATCTTAGTGACTGGTCTACTCACCTATTACACCATTGTTAAGCGTCTGAATATCTTGGTGCACATGATGTATGATTTCAATCAGGGGGAGAGAGATTTAACCCAACGCATCCATGTTAATGGTGGAGATGAAATTGGGAGAGTGGGGCAGGGGATCAACCACTTTGTGGAGCATATTCAAACTTTCTTTAACCATATTAAAGAAACCAGTAGGGGCAATAAAGACATTGCGAGCGACCTTAAAGCAACCATTCTAGCCGTGTTGGAGGAAATGGGCAAGCGCACCGCTATGATTAATCAAATTAAAACTAGGACAGCCGAGATCAATCAGATTCTAGGCAATTCCTTAGACCAAGCTCAAGAGAGCCAGAAAAGTCTAACCGAAATACAGGGCTCGATTCAAACTTCCAATGGAGTGATCGCCAATCTCTTTGGACAGATTACAGAGGCTTCAAGAACAGAAGAAGAGCTGGCCAATAAGGTGGAACAGTTGAGTAAGAACGCCGATAGTGTGAAAAATATTTTACACATCATCGATGACATCGCCAATCAAACTAATTTACTCGCCTTGAACGCCGCCATTGAGGCCGCGCGCGCAGGTGAACATGGGAGGGGTTTTGCGGTGGTAGCTGATGAGGTGCGCAATTTGGCCGCGCGCACGCAAAAAAGCTTGTCTGAGATCAACTCCACCATTGGAGTCATTGTGCAGGAAATCAATGATGTCTCTGCCCAGATGAATTTAAATTCCAAGAAAATTGAAGAACTCAATAGCGTCGGCTTGGAAATGCAGAAAAAATTTCAAGATATGAATTCTAATCTCGAATTTGTGGTACAGAGGGTTAGCACTTCTATTGGAAGCTTTGTGGGAACTAAACAAGACATCGATGACATGACTCCTTACTTTGAGGGGATTGAGGCAATCAACGCTAGTAACGCGGTAGAGGCTGCCAAAATTATCAAGGCAACTGAAGATTTGCGCGCAGCCACAGAGAGCTTAGACCACAATATCAATCAATTTAAATCTTAATGATTTTAGGCATCGATCCGGGGAGTCGTAAATGTGGTTATGGCATTATAGACATGCAAAGCAAGTTGGTGGGCGCGGGTTTCATTCATATCCAAAGCGCACCCTTTCAAACCCAAATTTTAGAGATGATAGAAGGTTTAGAACAAATTTTAAAAACCTATCCCATTCTTGAAGTGGCGATTGAGGACATTTTTTATGCCTACAATCCCAAAAGCGTGCTCAAACTCGCACAATTTAGAGGAGCGTTGAGTTTAAAGATTTTGCAAAGCATAGGACACTTCAGTCAATATACCCCTTTACAGGTTAAACGTGCCATTAGCGGGCATGGCAAGGCGAGCAAGGAACAGGTCGCTTTCATGGTGCAAAAGATTCTAGGTCTTCAGAGCGCGGTTAAGCCCTTAGACATCACAGACGCTCTGGCAGTCGCGCTCACCCACGCCCAGCAACGCCGCGCTATTGCCAGAACCATATTGCCTACCTAATCACAGCTCCTAGTCAAAGGTTCTATGTATCCGCACTCCTACAAGCGCACGCTGGCACACTTGTGGCTTTTTGATACTCATGAGAATCTCCGTAATGCTTGGAAAACACCGCTTAAGCCACGCACTGATGCCCTCCAGTGCCTCTTCTAAAAGAGCATAGGGCGTGCTGGAAAGTTTATCTTGCACTGCCTCTAAAATAGCCATGTAATCCAAATATTGTCCCGCACCACCATAGACATAGTTCACTTCTAAATCAATAATGAGGGGTTGTGCTTGCTTTCGTTCACTCTCTTGGATTCCAATGATCGCATCTAGGCAAAAATTTTCGATAAGCAGACTTACCTTCATCTACAGGATACGCTTTTCTTGTCCCGTTAGAAGCTTAAGCACATTGGACCAGTGTTTGTAGATGGTGAAAAGGAAAATAAGGATCATCGGGGTGTGTGTGCCAATTTGGGCATACATATTGATGGGTGCGGGTAAATTGACATGCAAGGCTGGAAGGGCAAAGAGAAGTAGCGTGGCAAGCCCTACACCCATAATGGAAGCCAAAGAGGAGATTTTGAGCTTTTTGCCCACAAAAGCCCATAGAGCGAGCCCAATCAAACTCTCCACGGGAATGAGTAAAAGCACAGCCCCCATAGTCGTGCTCACCCCCTTGCCTCCCCTGAAGTTTAAGAAGGGAGAGTAGCAATGTCCCAGAATCGTTGTGAAGGCAACCATCCATTGTGCCTCATAACTCAAACCCGCGAGCTTGGCACCCAGTACACAAACCACCCCCTTGAGCAGGTCTAACACCAACACCCCAGTGCCTAACTTTTTCGCCTTAGAGGGGTTGATTGTATTCATCACACGCACGACATTAGTAGCCCCAATCCCTCCACTTCCCTGTGTAGTGATGTCCACCTTATAACACACCTTGACAATCCAATACCCAAAAGGAATTCCCCCTACGAAATACCCAATGAGATAAAAGATCACATTAATATTGGTCAAAAAAATCAAAAGGTTTTCCATACTCAGCCCTTACATTGAAAACTAAATTATAACTAAAATCAAAACGACTTGCTATAAGGCCCTTTGATCAACACGCCCTGCTCATCTGTGAAGAGGAAATTAACACGGTAGCTCTCGGGAATCCCCCTTTTTTTATCCTTGCGGGTGTGTTGGATGGCTAATTCAATGGAAGGCAATTTAAGCGGAGTGTGGGGTTTGACCTGAAAAGCTAAAAATAAGGGGCGCTGGTGCACACTATCCCAACCTCCACGCCATCTAGGCAAAGTGGTCTGACTCTTAAGTAGACGATCGCCCACTTGAACCTCAAAAGAGCTCAGGTAATAAGTCCCCGGCTCGAGCATACGCGTAGTAGGTCTAGCTTCCCTAAAACGATCCCGCCAAAGCAAAAAAAACCAATTATTGCTTTCTAGCACCAACATCTTAGAGTTTTTATCCCCCAACTTGCGCCAATAAGTCTTGACAGCGCTCCCCTGGTGGGCAATATCAAAGGTTACAGGGCTAGCCAAATTAGAGGGTTTAGGCACACATGCACAGAGCAACAATCCCAAGGATAAAATCCATATTTGCATCGTGCAACTATAACAAATTCTTTTGGTTTTAAAGCATGTCTATCCTCTCAGAAGACAAAATTTATCACCAGTACTCAACACACTCCCCTAGCTTAGTTGCT
>NZ_FZMA01000005.1:0-42117 GCF_900197775.1 Helicobacter salomonis | reverse complement strand
CCATGGTGTAACAGCTAAATACCTCTTGGCCCTCTTGGGTGCACACGCGCAAACGCCCCAGCGTGCCCGCCTCTTTTTTGCCTTTTTTAAAGACCTCACAATGGAGGGAGGTTTTGATCTAGGTTATCGAGTTTTTATCATACCACCGTATCTGAATCACCCATGTTTAAATCAGAATAAGTATTCTAGCATGAAATAAACACTGAGATCAGAAGGTTTGTTGTCTAAGAAATAGTGGGCATCTCGCCAGTCTATCATGAATGTCTTAGTCCCTGCAAAGGGGCTTCTAACCCCTAATTTGTAAACCCATCTAGCATGCTGGTATCTTAAACCGATATCAAACATAGTTTGATCCCAAAGAAATCTCTTGGAGCCATAGTCTGAAAACTGTAGCTTTTCGGCAAAACCCGCGTAGACACCAAAGAAGTTGGTTTTGCCTACAAGTAGATCTACGAGCAAATTAGCCGAAAAGAGCACATAAGCCGCATTCAGCTTTTTTAGTACTTGATCTGCGCTAGCGGGGTCATAAAAAGTGTAGCCCCCTAGAGCGCTAGCATCTATCCCCAGGTGTTTTAAAAAGAAGTATTGTCCACCGAACCCAGCTCCGACACTATAACTCTTATCTTGCCAAAATGAGCTAGTGTGGTGAGATAGAGAATTGATAAAAGTTTTAGCAGCAACACCCACAGAAGCAGGGAGGGGATTAAAAAATGGACTGGGGGGTGTTGTAGGAGTGCTCCAGCTAGGAGGGGCCGGTTTGGTAGGTGAAGGGAAATTAGTCTCTGGAGTGCCTAACACTCCCTTCAGACTGCTACCCTGTGTGGCATTGAGTACAGTTAATTGCGTGTCATACACAGCTTGAAGTCCTGCCAGGGCTATCTGGGCGACTCCTGGCCCAAGTTTCCCGGCATTTGCGAGTTGTTGAATAGTGAGAAGTTCGCGTTGAAACCACGCAAAAGCGGCGACCACCTCTTGGTTATTAACACCCCCATTAGGATCAAACGGGCTGGGTCCTCCAAAATTAAAACTTCTTTGGAAACACGCTTCAAAAGTGGTAGTCCGTGGGTCACACACGCTATTTTGGCCATACTTCACAGCATTCTCGTACTCACGAGGTGTCAGTATTCTATAGTTGTTACCATTATTAGCCATCTCTTCAAAGTTTTGCAACACCGCATTCATCTGGTTTAGCAAGGCTTGCATACTGACATTGTTATTAAAAGTCCCGTCTGGATTTACACCAACGGGATTTGTCAATTCATTTTTGATATTGTCTGCTACTGCCTGATACTGCTGGCGATCTCGGTCTACCTTAGCGACCTCTTGGTCATAATTTTGCGTGTCTTGATTCATAGTCGCATTATATTGTTTAACTGCCTCCAAAAAACTCGCGGTAGTTTTTTCATAGTTTTGGAGGGCTTGTTCCATATTTTGCAGGGTAGCTTTCTCGGGCACTCCCTTTAATTTTTGTAAATCTTGTTGCGCTCCCGCCAAGAAAGATTGGAGTCTTTTTAGCTGATCTGGGTTGATAGCCAGAGGAGATCCCGTTTTTTGTTGCGCATCTACGCTGGCTATCAATTGATCCAAGGCATTTTTAGCCTTACCTAGTTGAGCGCTGAAAGATTGCTGGAGTGCCTTAGCGGGAATTTGATTAAAAGTGGTAACTGGAGTGGGGTCCTTTTGGCGATTTGCCTCTATATTAGTGACGGCTAACTCTCCGGCTACGAAGAACCCATTTCTGATGTCTGCTCTTAATGAGGCGGTGGAAGCCAGAGTGAGAACTAGGAAGAACCCGCCACAAGGTAACGCCGAGTACCATTTTGATATCTTAGGTATTTGAGAATTTGCTAGCATTTCAATTCTCTTTGAAAAAGTTAAGGTCCATTAAAGGAAGCCTTTTTAGAGCCCCGCATTATAGTGGAATTTCGCTGAAGTCCTGCTGTCGTTAAGAAAAAACACCACCCTATCGGAATGACAAGACGGCCTTAGGGGAGCTCGAACAATCCATCTGGATAAACTGAAGAGCAAAACCTCGCAGGCATACGCCTTTAAGGTTCATTTGAGCCTGAGTGAAGTCCCCGCCCCCTGTGCCACGAAACTCCTAACTTTAGCTATGGGGAGTATGCCAATCTTTGGAGGTTAGCGCACTTTACCACATGCCTCTTCAAAGCCCATTTTGCAAGCAATTTTGTAATGTTCTTGTGCCTTTTCCCAGTTATAGTCAACTCCCTGCGCATTGTTGTACATCCGCCCGATTTCGTAGTAACTGGCTCCATTGCCCATCTCTGCGCCCTTTTGGTAGTATTCTAAAGCCTGCCCGTAATTTCTGTTAACAAACCACCCATGTACATAGACCCCGTTTTTGTAAATACTACCCAACATGGCATAAGCATTGGCATCTCCATTTTTCCCCTCTTCTTGGTAAAATCTAATAGCTTTTTGGTAATGTGCCGTGATTGCCTCTCTATCTCCAACCACCTCTTTAAGCTTACCACGCGCCAACATGGTTGCCAGGCGGTATTCCCCATCGCCACTTTTCAACTTAGAAGCCTCTTGATAATATTCCATAGCCTTTTGGTAATCTTGAGGCACGCCATCGCCCTCGTAGTACATATTGCCTAAGCGCACATACGCGCTCGCATCACCCTTATTGCCAGCTTCCAAATAGTGTTTCAAGGCTTGCTGGTAGTATTCGCGTGCCTTTTGATAATTTAAGGGTGCACCCTTGCCATTCTGGTAGATAAACGCTAAAAAATGGTAAGCCTGCCCGTCTCCTTTTTTAGCTGCCGCTTCGTAGTGTTCTAAAGCTTGGTTGTAGTCCTGATCTACCCCCCTGCCATAGTAATACATCACTCCCAGTCTATAATCTTTGGCTTGCCCCATCTTGGCAGCCTTTTGGTAATAACTAAAAGCCTTAGCATAATCCTGCTCGACCCCCTTGCCATTGTTGTAATACAAATCTCCGATGGCATTATATCCTCGCGCATCCCCCATTTCGCCCGCTTTTTCAAAGGCTTCTATGGCCTTTTTAAAGTCCAAAGTCACACCTTGCCCGTTGGCATGGTTTTCTCCTAAGCGCATATAGGCCTCAGCCCCTGCAGGCGCAGTTGCGTTTTTTGTCTCTGTGACTTTGGGTTGCTGCACCTGTGGCTGTGTTTTTATGCCAGATTGCGGATTCTCGCGTTGGGCATGGGCAATGTCCATCGCCTTTCGAAAGTACGCGCTAGCTTTTTGGCTGTCCTTGGGTACACCTGCACCAATTAAATACATATTTGCTAAGCCCCGGTAAGCATCTGCGCTCCCCAATTCCGCAGCTTGTTGATAATTTTCTAGAGCCTTGGCATAGTCTTTATGTCTATAAGCTTCCTTAGCTGCAGAGAGATATTCGTCTACCTTTTGATCAGCAAGAGCCACAGAAAAACCTAGCAACACGCCTAAAGTTACACGGCATGCACCACTCTTTGTCATGCTCATACCATCCTCCGCCATTGACAAAATTAAAACATTCTAGCATAAAATGCTACACTGTGTGGATTGTATCTGTACCAAATCAGCTAATGAAGCTTTGTGCTATGATCTGTGTTGCGCATGCTCTCATGCATCCACTCCCCCATCCATGCTAAAATCCCTAGCCAGAAAAAAGCCTGCCGTGCGTTTTCCTGATCCACGATTACGGGGGCACAGAGCATGAACACAACCAAGCCTGCGCTTAATACCAACAAATTCGCGTATTCATAAACTCCCAAATACTCTTTATGGCGGGCTATCAACCCCACAAGACCCACAAGCATAGCTACAAAGAAAACAAAATCCAGTGTATTACACTGGGGATATAAATAAGTTTGAAATCCACAAGCAAATACCCAGATGATACAAGTGTTGAGTGAGGGCGCGAAATTTAGCAAGATGGGAATACGGGCATAATGTGTCCACAATCCGCCCAAAGTTATAAGGACTAGTGCATAGGCTCCCCAAATAAAAAAAACATGCCCATCTAGTAAGGCTAAGTATAGAAATCCCACACAGCTCCCCAGTGCGATCAGTTTAGGCGTTAAGGCATTGTGTTTGGAAGCGCGTATAAAATAGAAAAGTGAGCCCAATGATCCTAGAAAATGGAGTGAATACACGAATTTAGGATAAAAGCGTTCGTTCAAGAGACTGAATAGCTGGACGAAGTTGTGGTTAAAATGCGAGAATAGCAAGGCTAGAGCATTGCACACTACCAGCACAAAGAACACAGAGGCAACGAAGACTTTATAAGGTGTAGCCTTTTTGGAAAACATCAAAAATTCTTGCTTACAAAGCTATCAATGCCATTGGCAATTCCCTTGGCCAATCCTTGCTGGTAGGTTTTATTCTGAATGCGCTTGGCCTCAAAGGGATTAGAATTATAGCCAATTTCAATGAGTACGGAGGGCATGAGCGCGCCGGCTAACACCCAAAATGGTCCCTCGCGCACCCCGCCGTCTACCACATTCTTATAGGTACGACGCAACTGACTCAAAATTCCAAATTGGATATCGATGGCAAGCTTATTGGAGGTAATTAGTCTTTGAGAATTTAGCGAATTTAAAAAGGAGAGTTTAGAAAAATAATCCATGACCTTGACATCATCTTGATTTTCTTGTTCAGCCACCTTGCGTGCGCGCTCACTGCGTGCTGTGGAGAGAAAATAGGTCTCTACCCCTTGAGGGTTAGTGGGGAAGTTTTTAGGGATGGAGTTAGCATGGATTGAGATAAAGAGATCAGCGCCTTTGGCATTGGCAAAGTCGGTGCGATCCTTGAGGCTAATGTATGTGTCGTTGTTGCGAGTCATAAAAACGATGTAGTTACGCCTTTGTAGTTCTTGTTGTAGATATTTAGCCACAGAAAGCACAATCCACTTTTCGCATGCGCCATTTACCCCCCTAGCACCACAATCATGTCCACCATGCCCGGCATCGACAACCACCTTGAAGCGTTTAGGAGAGTTGGAAGTCTGCGAGGGTGACGCGCTTTTAGTATGGAGTGTCGTAATAATAATGTAGAGATGACGACCCGTATGTTTGAGCTTGTAAGTGCCTTCTGGATAAAGAATGAGCACCCTAGTCATGCCCATCTTTTCATGAGAGATGCTGATTGAGGTTTGGTTCTCGAAGCGATAGTGTTTGGGGGGGACTTTAAGGTGTGCTTTGATTTCTAAAGCGCTTTTAAATTTACCTAAATGGATCTTTTTAAAGTGATGCTTATCAATATTCTGATCGAAACTCAAACGCACACTGCTCGTACCAAAGGGCACAACCTGCGTGATACTCAGGGCATGGGCATAGATTCCCATGAGCAAACAAAGTATAAAGCGCACCCATTCAACCCCTGATCAATTCTTGCACGAGTTCGTGCACACTTAAGATGCGTTCAACCCGATAACCATTCGCCCCTGTAAAATAGAGACCCTCTTCGCGATTGCCTTGATAACTGCGCCCTAAGCCATCTGCAATACAATAACCCACTTTCTTAGCTTCTACTCCGCGATGGCAAGGTGCGACGCAGTTACTCACACAGGCGATTTTTGGGGCATTACCCTCTTGGATACGTTTAAGCACTCCTGTATTGATAGCACGGGCAGGATAGCCCACGGGGGATTTGATGAGTAAAATATCTTCTTTTTGCAAAGAGGGCAAAATATCAGCGTAAACCTTGGCATCGCATTCCTTTGTGCCTAAAAAGCGAGTTGCCATCTGCACTCCACTAGCCCCTAGGCTTAACATGGTGTCAATATCTCTGCGATCCCAAATACCCCCTGCAGCAATGATAGGGATATTGCCCCACTCTTTGGAGGCCTCTACAATACCCGGAACTAAGTTTTCTAGTTGGAACTCTTCTTTGAAACAATCTTCGTATTTAAAACCCTGATGCCCCCCGCTCAAAGGACCTTCTACAATCACTGCATCAGGCACACGTTTATAGCGTGCACTCCAGCGTTTACAGATGATGTGTAGAGCCTTAATAGAAGAGATAATAGGCACAAGGGCAACATTGGGAAAGTCCTTGGTAAATTCGGGCATGTTGGTGGGTAAGCCTGCTCCTGTGATGATCACATTAGCTCCCGCTTCGCACGCGTCACGCACCACTCGTCCGTATTCGTTGATTGCATGTAGAATATTAGCACCCAGGGGATTGTTTCCACAAATCTTACGGGCATTTTTAAAAATCTCATTTAAAGCTTGTTTAGAGTAGAAATTCAAGGCTTCAAAGGGTTTTTTGGCGACGATTTTCTCGACAAAACGCATATTTTTATAGTAGCCTGTGCCAACTGCCGAGATCACGCCCAAAATACCCTCTTTGGCGGCACTGCCAGCTAATTCGTCCCAACTAATTCCCACCCCCATACCCCCTTGAAAAATGGGATATCTGAGGGTGTGTTTGCCGATCTTAAGGGGTTTGAGTGTGGACAGCATGCATGACCCTTTTAATGGATGTGAACTAAGGCGAATTTTCTTTTTCCCACTTGCACAATATAAGACCCTTGGCTAAATTGGTAGTGGGCATCTGTGAGCACCTCGTGGTTGAGACGCACTCCTCCTCCAGCGATGTCTCTGCGCGCCTGCGAGCTAGAGGGGCAAAGTTGACTCTCCTTGAGCACATTGCCAATCCATACTCCTTTTTCGAAATGCCATTCTGGCATCTTGCTAGGGGTCTGTTTTTGGCTAAAGACTTTGTCAAATTCGGCCTTAGCGCCTTGGGCTTCTTGAGCAGAATGCCATCTCGTGGTGATCTCTAGGGCTAACTCTTCTTTGACTGCTTTGGGGTGAAGGCGTTGATCTTGCACACCCTGCTGTAGGGAGGCAATTTGAGTGAGGGTCTTGGTGCTTAAGAGCTCATAGTAACGCCACATCAAGGTGTCGCTAATACTTAAAAGCTTGGCATACATACTAGCAGGTTCTTGCGTGATACCAATGTAATTATCTAAACTCTTGCTCATCTTGTGTGTCCCATCCAAACCCTCTAGCAAGGGCATGGTGAGCACACTCTGTTCTTTGTTGAGCCCATAGGCGCGTTGCAAAAAGCGTCCCACCATCAGATTAAACTTTTGATCTGTGCCACCCAATTCTAAATCGCACTCTAGGGCGACTGAGTCGTAGCCTTGTAAAAGCGGATAGAGAAACTCTACAATACTAATGGGTTGGTTGTTTTGATAGCGTTTTTCAAAATCATCGCGCTCGAGCATGCGCGCCACGGAGAATTTGGAAGTGAGGGCGAGAATCCCAGAAGCCCCTAGAGGGTTAAGCCAAGCAGAGTTAAAACACACCTCTGTGAGGGCTGGATCGAGCGCTTTAAACACTTGTTTTGCATAGGTTTTCGCATTTTTTTGCACTTCCTCTTCGCTCAAGGGTTTTCTAGTTTCACTCTTACCACTAGGGTCGCCAATGCGTGCGGTAAAGTCCCCGATGAGAAATTTCACAAACCCGCCATGCTTTTGCAGAGTAGCCAGCTTTTCTAAGAGCACAGCATGCCCTAGATGTAAATCAGGGGCAGTGGGATCAAAACCCGCCTTGACAATAAAGCGTTGCCCGGTTTGGTAAAAATGCGCTACACGACTCTGAAGATATTCAAGACCAATACACTCCCCCATGCCTTGGGTGATAGCACTCATCGCTTTCTCTACTTCCATGCTTGTCCTTTAGGCTTGATAGGCGTCTTTAAGACTAGAAAAGCTGACTAATCTTTCCTGGTATTTTTGCGAGAGGATCTCTCTGAGCGCACTCGCCTCTTTGGCTGTGTATTCTAGCAATACTTCGCAATGTGAAGAAAATTCATCACGGTAGCCACAATAATCCACGCCTGTGATCGTGCAATCATTTTTAGTTAAAAAATCTAACAAATGCATCAGCGCGCTCTTTTTATCCTCCAGATAGAAAATTCCCTTGTAAATTTCCCTTTTCTTCTTACTCCATTGCACAAAGACCATGGGCAAGCCCAAATCGATCTCTGCACCAATTGCCTTACATAGCTTATGGTGCACAATGACCTTGTGTTCCTTATAGCTACGCATGATAGCCACAATTTCATCGCCGTATTTAGGATGGCAACAATCATTAAAAAGCACCTGCTTGACATGCACATAAGGGTTTGTGTAGACAATGAAATTGTCTAAATAGGACTTTTTCAAACCAATATGAGGGTTGATGAGGTTAAGCATTTTGTGGGTCAGACGGAATTGCAACAAATTCTTCATGAGAAAACCAAATTCGTGGTACTGCACTTTTTTCTTCATGTGCTTAGGCGTTTCTCTGACTTTCTCTTGGATTTCTTCAACCAGTTTCTTTAGACTGCCAATATTTCTATTGGCTTCACTTAAGGAAATTTCCACCCCGCATTCAACCAGCTTTTTTTCAAACAGCGTGTAGTCTTTTGGTTCAATTTCCTCGGCGAAAATGGGAGCTTCAAAAATACAAGTTAAAATATTGATCATACTTTTAGCATCAATCTCTTTGAGCTGGTTTTTGCGTTGGAGCTTGAGATGGTTTTTAGCACGCGAAGTTTTGAGCTGATCCATCCAAATGTAGCGCGGAATCGATCGCTCCCCTTTGACAATCTTGACAACATCCCCGCTCCTGAGCTCTTGATTAAGACTAGCTTTTTTATTATTGACAAAGGCCTTTTTAGCCCGATCGCCTAGATCGCTGTGGATCATATAGGCAAAGTCCAGCACGATCGCCCCCGCAGGCAATGTGTAGGTATCCCCATCGGGGGAAAAAACCGTGATGTCTTCGCGATAGAGGTCGTTTTGCACCAGCGCGTAGAACTCTTTGGGATTGGATTTGGAATCGTGTCCTTGATACTTGAAGTTATGCAACCATTTGAGTGCCTCTGGTTCCGCACCCCCGGCTTTGTACTTCCAGTGTGCCGAGTTGCCATATTCAGCTCCCTCATGCATCTCAAAGGTGCGCACTTGAATTTCGTAGATGGAAGATTGATCAAAAATCGTGGTGTGGATAGTCTGGTAGCCATTTTCTTTGGGCAACGCAACATAGTCTTTAAAGCGTGAGATAATGGGCTTGAAGCGTAGATGCACAATCCCTAAAATGCGGTAACAATCCAGGGGGTTTTTAACTAAAACCCGCACAGCCATCAGATCCAAAATCTCATCCATGCTCACTGCCCCCTTGCGTTGCATCTTGAGATAGATGGAGTAGGGCCGTTTAATGCGCGTGGTGAGCTGGAAATCCCCTTCTCCAAATCCAGCTTCAAAAAACATTTTCTCCAATTTGCCCGCAAAACGATTGAGTTTCAAGGAAAGAGATTGGCGATTCTGATCCAAGTAAAGTTGGATTTTTTGATACTCTTGGGGATAAATATAATAAAAACTTTTGTCCTCGAGCTCGTTTTTGATGGAAGCCATCCCTAGACGGCTGGCAATGGGCGCGTACACCGCTAAAGTCTCTTTAGAGATACGGATTTGCTTATCTCTAGGGAGAGCATCTAGGGTCAAAATATTGTGCAGACGATCGCTGATCTTGACGATGAGAGCGCGTGGATCGTTGATTGCGCCCACTAAAATTTTTCTAAAAGTCAGAGCGGAAGCCAATAACTTAGAGTCTTGGGCTTCCATGGGAAACTCTTCTTTTCTAATCTCAGTAATTTTAGTCAGAGCATCGACGAGATTGGCCACATCTTCGCCAAATTCACGCGCCACATACTCGATGCTGCACTCGGTGTCTTCCACTACATCGTGTAAAAGGGCCGCACACAGCATCGCCTCGTCTCCATCACAAAAGGCGACAATACACGCAACGCAAATAGGGTGAGTAACATAAGGACCTCCCCCTTTGCGAGTCTGGCCTGCGTGAAAACGATGCGCCACCTCTAAAGCTTGCGCAACCCTTGGAGTGATTTCTGCGACATTTTCCAAGACATGCGTGGCCTCATGTGGCCCACAAACCTCCTTGAGCGCTCCTAGAATTTCAAGCAAATCCTCATAACTTTTTCTTTTAATATCTTGCGTCAATGCACTCAAGACTGATTTTTCCTTGTGCGATCTCCACGATCGCGATGTCTGTGAGCTTGTAATTCTTAGTGTCCATGGCCACCAGCGGTTTTGCTCCCGCGCCCAGCTGTTTTACTCTTGTAAAAACCAAGTTGGAAAGAATGTAACGATCGTTGTCTACTTTAGCAAGGGCTTGGGCTACAATTTCTTCTGTTCTCAATTGAATCCTTTTCTAGGTTAACTCCCTATTTTACCACAGAAAATATACCTTGATTATGTT
Source organism: Helicobacter salomonis (assembly GCF_900197775.1). Lineage (NCBI taxonomy): Bacteria > Pseudomonadati > Campylobacterota > Epsilonproteobacteria > Campylobacterales > Helicobacteraceae > Helicobacter > Helicobacter salomonis. The sequence continues at coordinate 31,870 of NZ_FZMA01000005.1, read as the reverse complement.
TTACCACTTGCAGGAGATTATCTTTTTTAAACATATTGCACACGACAATGGGGAGTTTATTGTCTTTAGCTAGCGAAATAGCTGTGTCATCCATCACTTCGATATTCCCAATCAGGGCATCATTATAACTCATGGTATCAATTTTCTTAGCATCTTCAAACTTATTCGGGTCCTTATCGTAAATCCCATCTACCTTAGTGGCCTTCACGATCACATCGGCCCCAATCTCAATGGCGCGCAAGGTGGCAGCTGTGTCCGTAGTGAAAAAGGGATTCCCTGTCCCCGCTCCAAAAATCACAATGCGCCCCTTTTCTAAATGGCGAATAGCCTTCCTGTAGATGTAGGTTTCACAGATTTCTTTAACCTCAATGGCACTTTGCACGCGCACATCTAAGCCTAGATGTTCCAAGGCCTCTTGCATGGCCACTGCATTAATTACTGTGGCCAGCATTCCCATATAATCCCCACTGGTGCGCCGAATAATCCCTCCTTTAGCTGCACTTACCCCTCTGATAATATTTCCACCACCAATGACAATGCCCACTTCAATCCCATGATCTGCAAGCGTCTTGATCTCTTTGGCAATGTAGCTTAAAATTTGGATGTCGATTCCAAAATGACTCTCCCCTGCCAAAGCCTCGCCGGAAAATTTGACCAATGCCCGCTTGTTCTTATGCCCTTTGGTTTGCATGGACTCCCTTCAGTGATTGAAGGACGCATTCTATAGCAAAAAGACTTAAGATTGCGTCAATTCTACGACAATCTCTTTAAAAGTATAGGCAATGTGTCGGATTTGGGCTTCATCAATGCAGTAGGGGGGCATGCAGTAGATAGTGTTGTGTAGGGGACGCAAGAGCACACCTTTGCAAAGAGCCTTCTCAAAGACGCACAAACTCACGCGCTGGCTACCTGCATACCCTACCAGCTCAAAGGCAAAGATCATGCCAAGCGCGCGTAAATTCGCCACTCCTTTTACATCCCCCAAAAACTCCTGCAAACAAGCCTGCATGTGTGCACTCAACATCCGATTATGTTCTAACACTTGATTTTGTTCTAAAACATCTAGAGTAGCATTAGCACAGGCACAGGCTAAGGCATTGCCCGTATAACTATGTGAATGCAAGAAATTTTTATTTTCAGAATAGGGGGCGTAGAATTGATCATAAATGCGATTAGAAGTGAGCACTACTGCCAAGGGTAGGTATCCTCCGCTAATCCCTTTGGACAAGCAGAGAAAATCGGGCATTACACCACACTGCTCATAAGCAAAGAGAGTCCCCGTGCGTCCAAAACCAACCGCAATTTCATCAAAGATCACATGCACACCATGCTCTTGGCACAAACGCACGGCTTGGCGCACATATTCTGCGCTGTAAAAATGCATGCCCCCAGCACATTGAATCAAAGGCTCCAAGATAAAGGCACTGATCTCTAAGCTATGTTTGTCCAAAATTTGCTCTAACTTGGCTAGGGCATTAGGAATGTCCTCATCTCCCTGAGGCACAGGGGTGCTCAAATTTTCTAAAAATAAAGGCGTATAGGTATCCTTATAGAGTCCGACATGGCTAATGGAGAGCGCACCTAGGGTTTCGCCATGATAGCTATTACTCAAAGATAGGAACTTAGGTCTTTTGTGTCCTGCTAGGAGGTGGGAGTGGAAACTCATTTTAAGGGCAACTTCAATGCACGAAGAGCCATTGTCGGCATAAAAGCACTTATCAAACCCGCTTAGGGCACAGAGCCTCTCAGAGAGACGGATGATCTGAGGATGGGTGAAACCTGCTAATAGGACATGCTCAAGGGTGTCGATTTGGTGTTTGAGTTGCTGGCTGATGTAGGGGTGGTTGTGCCCCAAGAGATTCACCCACCAGCTACTAATCGCATCGATGTAGGCCTTGTCTTCAAAATCGTAGAGATAGATACCCTGCGCGCGCTTGATAGGCACCAAGGGGAGCTGCGCATGGTCATACATCTGGGAACAAGGGTGCCAAATGTAGCGCATATCCCAATCATGGTAGTGGGCATTGGTGTGCATTTGAATCTTTCTACATCGTCAATTTAGCTAAAAATCAAAATCTTAAAGCAAATTTTAGTCAGCTTTCACTAAAATAAGCCTTTATTTTGGAACATCTTTAAAAAACGCGGGGCTTTCGTGATCACTTGGATGCAGAAGCATAAAAAATACCTCGTTGTTACCATTTGGATTAGCACGATCGCTTTCGTGGCTGCGGGCATGATCGGCTGGGGGCAATATAACTTTTCTTTGGGAAATGACAGTGTGGCCAAAGTGGGGCAGGTGCTGATCACCCAAGAGGAATTGGAGATGGAGTACAAGCGGCTTGTAGACGCTTATAGCGAGTCTATTCCTGACTTCAAAGACCTGGATGCCAAACAGCTACAGGCCATGGGACTTGAAAAGAGTGCGCTCAATCTTCTTATTAACCAAGCCTATCTCAAGAATCTTGCGTTAGATTTGGGAGTGGGTGTGAGCAATGCCGAAATTATCGCTGAAATCCAAAAGAGTAAGATGTTCCAAAAAGACGGGCGTTTTGACGAATCTCTCTACAAGCAGCTCTTGCAACAAAATCACTACCGGCCGAGTGCCTTTGAAGACAATGTACGCAACGCTCTGCTGGTGCAGAAAATTTCTGCTCTCTTCCCTAAGGCCACTACGCCCTTAGAAAGGAATGCTTTTGCCTATCCTTTGAAGATCCAAGATCGCGCGGTGATTAAGATTTTGCATGCTAAAGACGCGCCCATCAAAATTGAGGAGAGTGCCCTTAAAAGCTATTATGAGCAACATAAGGATACTTACAAATTGCCCACCAGTTACACTTTGGCGGTACTACAAGTAGAACCAGATAAGACTACTCCCGATGTGGCTGTGTTGCGCGCACACTACCAATCTCATAAGAGCGCCTACATAAGTGCAGAGGGCAAGCTAGAGGATTTTGAGCATGTCAAGTCTAGGGTGACCCATGACTATCTGCAAGCTCAGGCTAAAGAGCGCGCTTTGGAACAGTATCTCGCCTTAAAAAAAGGTAAATTGACCCTTGCAGAACAGACTGTTACAGACTTGCCTTATACTGAACAAATCAATGCCCAGATAGAAAAGATGCGCCCTGGAGAGGTACTCAAACCCTTAGAATACCAGGAGGGCTACATGGTCCTCAAGCTGGTTAAAAAATCTAGTAATGCGCTCAAGAGCTTTGAGCAGGCAAGGCCTGAAGTGTTAGCAACTCTCACCCATACAGAACAGCAGGCATGGCTTAAGGAACAGGCACGCAAGGAACTTAAAAATTTCAAAGGGAGTGATATTGGTGCAATTTCACCCGAATTTCAGGGGAGTATCCAGGAACTAGACCCTCCACAAGCCAAAGAACTTGTTACTTACATTTTCAAAAGACCCGATTTAGAAGGTTTTCTTGTTTTGAAGGATAAGGCTGTGCTCTATCGAATTTATAAGCAGGATTTTGCGCATGTCTTGCACAACGAGCCTTACTTAGAAGAAATGGCGAGCAATCTCAAAACTCAGGACTTCGATCAGGCGTTGGTGGCTATGCTTAGAAGCAAGTATCCCATTACAATCTATGCCAAGAGTTTGCAGGAGTAAAGCGTGAATCCGATCATACTTGGTGTGGATATTGGCTCTAGCAAGATTTGCGCCATCATTGCTGAACTCAAAGAGGGAACTCCTCAGATCATCGGGGCGAGCACACAAAAATCTGAGGGAGTGCGCAAGGGGAGTGTGAGCAATATTTCCCAAGCGGGTGAAATCGTCAAAAAAGCCATCGAAGATGCCAAGCGTATGGCAGGTTTGGACTTTGTAGAAAAAGCGATCGTTTCCATATCGGGGGCTTATACCCAGAGTGTAAATAGCTCTGGAATTATCAATGTGCCTAATAATGAGATCACGCTCAAAGAGATCAACCGCGGGTTAGATACCGCCCTGCACAATGCCTCTATCCCGGCTGGGCATGAAGTGATCCACATTCTGCCCTACCAATTCAAGTTGGACAATCAGGACAATATCGAAGACCCGATGGGGATGAGTGGTTCGCGCCTAGAGGTCTTTACCCACATCGTTACCGTGCAACACAGTAGTTTAGAAAATCTGCGTCGGGTGATTCAAATCGCTGGGGTGAAGATTGAAAATATCGTTTTGAGTGCTTATGCGGCTTCCATTGCGGTCTTAAGTGAAGATGAGAAGACCTTGGGCGTGGCCTGCATTGACATTGGGGGGAGCACCTGCAATATCATGGTCTATGAGGGCAATTCTATGCGCTTTAATGGCTATGTGCCTGTGGGATCGGAGCATATTAGAGATGACTTGGCCATTGGTCTGCACACTCCTTTGGGCGCGGCCGAATTTGTCAAACGCGAGTATGGGAATTTGCTGGCCGAAGAGAGCGATCAAGAGATCGAAGTGCCTGCCGTGGGAGCGGAAAATAAGAAAAACCGCTTTCCTCTGAAGTTTGTACATGAAATCATCAACACCCGTGTGTTAGAGGTCTTTAATTTACTCAACAACGCGCTGATTAGTAGCAAGCTCAAGGATAGTTTAGGGCGGGGTGTGGTGCTTACAGGAGGGATGACCCACATGCAGGGAATCCAAAATGTCGCTGGTGCGATCTTTGGAAACATGCCCGTGCGCATCGCTAAACCTATGGAGATTAGTGGGCTGTTTGAAGAGCTCAAAGACCCCACTTACGCGGTAGCAATCGGTTTGATCCTCTATGGGGCAGGAGGGCACACTAATTACGAAAAGGATTCTGAGAAGACGATTCGCTACAAGGAGAGTCGCCATAACGCCCAACCCACTTTCACTTATGCGCCTGAGCGTAACTATATTGAAACCGATCTCACCAATCTCAAGCATAATAGTGAACCTCTTAAAGAGAGTGGAAAAGAGCGGAAAAAAGATATAATGTACCCCTACAGCAACGCGCCTAAGGAAGCGGGCTTTTTTGAGCGGATCAAAGAGTGGGGATCAAAGTTATTTTAAAGGACAATGGGTGGCGGTATTGAATGAAACGGGCGTAGAAGTAGAAGAAATCTTTGAAACCAATGGGGCGAAGATCGTCGTTATTGGCGTAGGCGGTGGTGGGTCCAATATGATAGCACATCTCATCGCTACGGGTACTTATAAAGACATCACTCTCATCGTTGCCAATACGGATGGGCAGGCCCTTAAATCTTCTAATGCTAAGAATAAAATCCGTTTGGGAGAAAAAGTTACCGGAGGCAGGGGAGCGGGCATGAAACCTGAAATTGGCAAACAGGCTGCTCAGGAATGTGTCGAAGTCATTAAAGAGATGGTTTCAGGGGCAGATATCGTCTTTATTTCAGCTGGTTTAGGGGGAGGAACGGGGACGGGGGCTGCCCCTGTGATTGCTCAAATCGCTAAAGATGCAGGGGCCTTAACTGTTTCTGTAGTGACAAAACCCTTTAGTTTTGAGGGGCGTAAGCGGGCTAAAATCGCCGAGGAAGGTCTGCAAGAGCTAAAAGCTGTGAGCGATTCAATCGTGGTGATCCCCAATGAAAAACTGATTGGTTTTATCGATAAAAATGCGGGCATCAAGGAGAGCTTCAAGGAAGTGGATAATGTATTGGCCAAGGCTGTTAATGGCATTTCTAGCATGATTATCAATTATGGGGAAAACGACATTAATGTAGACTTTGCCGACCTGAAAACTGTCATGAATCATCGCGGATTAGCCTTAATGGGCATTGGTGAGGCCACAGGGGTCAATGCCGCCACAGTAGCAGTAGAGAACGCCATTGCCTCACCTTTGTTTGACAATGTTTCCATTAATGGTGCCATGGGGGTTTTAATCAATTTTGAGTGCCATCCGGATTATCCCCTCTTAGAGATCACCACTTCAGTGGGCATTGTAGAGTCGATGGCCGATGAGGACGCGGACATTATCTTTGGAAAGTGCACCTCCACCAACACCCCTACCGATCATGTGAAAGTGACTATCGTGGCAACTGGTTTTGAAAAGCCCACTGCCCCTAAAGAAGAGCTTAAATCTGAATCTTCTTTTAGCCTTTCTAAAAGCGCTTTGGAGGATATTAGACTGGTGAGTAGTGGGGAGACCTACCAGGGCATCGATTTAGACAAGCCAGCCTTTTTGCGCCACCAAAAAGACTAACCCATTCTCTCAAGCATGCAGGTTTTGTAACTTGCATAGCGTCCTTGTAAAATCGCCTCTCTAGCCCCGCGCACCAATTCCAAATAAAAATGCAGATTGTGTAAACTCGCCAAACGAAAATAGCTCAATTCTCGCGTCCTAAAAAGGTGGTGTAAATACGCTCTGGAGTAATGCGTGCAGGTATGGCAGATGCAAGTACAATCCAAGGGTATGTCGCTGTCCTTATGGTGGGCATTTTTAATACTGATCTTGCCCTGCATGGTAAAGAGTGTGCCATTTCTAGCGTTGCGCGTAGGCATGACACAATCAAACATGTCCACGCCCCGATCGATGGCTTCTAGCAAATCTCGGGGCGTACCCACTCCCATTAGGTAGCGGGGTTTATTAGCAGGTAATAAGGGCGCAGTATGGCTGATCGTATCGTACATCTCTTGCGCGCTCTCTCCCACTGCTAACCCACCGATAGCAAACCCATCAAAATCCAATGCGCTTAATTCCAACGCGCTTTGCGTGCGTAGAGCTAGATGTGTGCCTCCCTGCACAATGGCAAAAATACGATTATAAGGGTGGGCATGGCGGATATGGTGTTCCAAGCTTGCTTGTGCCCACGCTGTAGTGTTTTGCACCCCCTTTAAGAGGCGATTATAGGAAGCTGGCAGACCCACTAAATCGTCTAAAACCATGCAAATATCACTATTGAGGGCATATTGAATATCTAAGACCTTAGAGGGTGTGAAAAGATGGCTACTCCCATCAATATGAGATTTAAACACAATGCCCTCAGGGTGTTCTTTAGTGTTGTGGCGCAAAGAGAACGCTTGAAAGCCCCCACTATCGGTTAAAAAATTCCCTTTAAACCCACTAAAGTTATGCAAACCACCCAGCTGGGCAATGCGCTCATGGGTAGGACGTAAATAGAGATGGTAAGTGTTAGCTAAAATAATAGGGGCTTTAAGCGCATGGAGGTCTTGGGTATCCAGGCTTTTAACGCTAGCTTGTGTACCCACAGGCATGAAAACCGGGGTTTGCACTACACCATGCGCTAGTTTTAAAGTCAATGCTCGCGCATTTACATCCTGAGCGTCTAACCTCACTTCCATCAATGACCTTAATATTTTTACTATATAATAACCAAAAACAATGGGAAGTGCTTGAAAAGGGTTATGTTGATCTTGGAGGGGACTGTTGCCAAAAAATGTATCGAGGTGGTAGCCACCAAGTATTTTAGCAATAATTTTTACCTCATTATCACCAAAGACCCCAGTTGTTTACCCGCTAGCTTGCCCAGCACCTTTGCTGTGCACCATTTTGACCCCACCTCTGCCTACCATCTACACCCCCTCTTAGACGCACAAGTCAGTGATGTTTTCCTCATCATGGGGAATACCAAAGAGCAACAAGCCGTCTATGAGATCATCCGCCAAAAAAATAAAGAAGTGCGTTTAGTGGTAACTTTGAAGAGTGGAGCAGAGTGGGAGGGAGGCAAAGATGATAAACTAGTATTGATGGATAATGCCCAAATCATTGCCAACAAGTGCATCGCCAAAATTCCCAATGTGCCCAATGTGCCTCAAGGGTTTGGATTGGAACAAGGGGAAGTGATGGAAATTGGTGTGCCCTTTGGGAGTGTTTTTGCCTACCGCCACATCGGGGCTTTGCGCCAAAAAGATTATAAAATCGTGGGGATTTATCGCAAAAATAAGTTTTTCTTAAGTAGCCCATCTACCATTATTCAACCCCGCGATCAACTCTTGGTAGTGGGTAATCCAGAAGTGCTCAATAATGTCTATTTGCAGGTAAAAAGCAATGTAGGGCAGTTTCCAGTGCCCTTTGGACGCGACATTTACCTATACATAGACATGCACTTACAGAGTCCTCAGGCCATCGAGCGTGATCTCAAGCAAGCCCTCTTTTTGCATGAGAATCTCAAAAGTTTGGTTCTGTATATCTACATCCTCAATCCCAAACTCAGCGCTTCGAAAATACGCGCTATTGAAAGAGAAGATATCCATGTGCATTTAGATTTTAGCGGGAGCACTTTTCATGAAAGATTGAGCTTGGATAGCCAAAAAAAGATTGGCCTAGTGGTAGTAGGCAAGGAAATCTTTAGCTCTGCTCAAAATCGCCAAACCCTTTTTGAAATCACCACTCCCATTTTTAAAACCAATGCTAGGGGACTGGACGACATCAAAAAAGGCATGGTAGTGCTCAATGAAAGCATGCAACAGAGTGAGGATATCTCCTCTGTAATGTTCGATGTTTGCGCACAAATGAGCTTAGACATGCTATTATATGACTTTGACCCGGACAAGCGTTACAAGGTGGAAGTCATTGACAATTACAAACACCTTTCTCATATCTATAATCGTAAGATCAAGATCATCCGCACCTCTATGAAAAACCCTATCTTATTTTTAAGAAAACTCGAAACCTCCATCATGCAATTTTTGCCCTTTGAATCCTGTATCACCCAGAGCGAGCTCTTTTGGATGTTTTCGACCAAAGTCGAAAAGATTGCTTTCTTAAGCGATATTCATCCTCAACTCTTTATCCCTGTGGTAGAATGATGCACCTGGAGATTCAAGCAGGGCAAGGGGCTTATGCCGTGCATATCGGGGCATTGCCCCAGATCAAACTGCCTTGTAAAGTGTTGATCGTGAGCGACATGCCAGTTGGGGAGCTGTATTTAGCCCCCTTGCTAGAGCGTATAGAGGCAGCGCACATAGCAACCCACTTAGTGCCCACAGGCGAATCCTTTAAAACTTGGGACACCTTAGAGGGTATCTTAGAGAGTGCCTTTAGCGCGCATTTGAGTCGCTCAGATTGCATGATCGCCTTGGGGGGTGGAGTGGTGAGCGATATGGTGGGTTTTGCCAGCGCGATTTATAAACGGGGCGTTGATTTTTACAATATCCCCACGACCTTGCTCGCCCAAGTGGACGCAAGCGTGGGGGGCAAGACCGGCATCAACAACGCGCATGGGAAAAATCTCATCGGGGCTTTTCATCCCCCCAAAGCCGTTTATATTGATCCAAATTTTTTAAAAACCTTACCCCAACGCGAGTTTAGGGCGGGTGTGGCAGAAATGGTTAAGAAAGCAATCTGTTTGGACGCGCCCTATTTTGAGTGGCTACACAACCACCCCATAGAGGCGCACCTAGAAGAGGCGATCTTTAAGAGTGTGCAGATTAAAGCTAGAGTGGTGCAAGCAGATGAGAGAGAGAGTGGGGCGCGCATGGCACTCAATTACGGACACACTTTCGCGCATGCTATTGAAAAGGAGGGTAACTACACGGAATTATTGCACGGGGAGGCAGTAGGGGTAGGTATGCGCATGGCTAACGCACTCGCCCTGCAATTAGGCTTGCTTGGGCATGAGAGTTATGTGCGCATAGAGGCATTGTTGCACGCCTATGACTTAGACTTGCCCTATAAAATCAAAAACATGGAGAATTTCTACGCCACCATGCAACAAGACAAGAAAAATAGCACCGGTGTGCGCTTCATTTTGCCTACAGACATCGGGAGTTTTAAGATATGTGATGGCGTGCCTCAAAGTGTGGTATACGAAGTATTGGATGCATGGGCTTGAGAATCCTTGTCTTACTATGGATATTGTGCGCAGGGTTATATGCCCAGCCAGACCCTAGCGTGCTCAAAGTCCAGCTAGAGAGTTTAGATAAACAACTCGAACCCAATGCATGGGTGCAAAAATTCAAGAATTTTGAACATTACCAACAGCTCTCCTCGCAGATTCGCCACTTGCAAGCACAACTCAAAGCTCTCAAGACCAAAGGAGGGCATAACCTAGAAACAAGCACCTTGGAGCACAATTTACAGAGCCTCCAACACCAGCAAAAACTTTTGGAATCTTACAAAAATCCTCCCTTTAAAGAGTTGGTAGAAAAGCCTGCTGTTCTCAATATCCCCACAATCACAAACCCATTTGCTATTATCGGGGGGCTCTCTTTCTTAAAAACCCTACAAGCGCGCTACAAAAGTATGCAGAGCAATTTAGAGAGTTTAAAGCACGCTTTAACCCTAATCCAAGAAAAACGTGCTCTCTTAGAGCAACTCAATACTCTCAGCCCTAATCCACAACTGAGCGTGCAAACCTCCCAAGAGCAAGTTAAAATTCTTGAGTTTCAAAGCGCACAAAACCTCTTGAGCGCAAGTTTAGAAAGCTACGCTAAGGATGTGCAAGCCACGCGCGCGCTTATCCAAGATCAAATCAAGGATCAGCTCTTTAAATTGGCATGGGTGATGCTTGCCGCACTAGGAAGCGTGTTTTTGGCATGGTTGTTCAAACGCTTGAGTCATAAGTACCTAGCCGGAGATGAGCGCGCTTACACTATCAACAAAGCGATCAACTTTGTAAATGTGAATCTCATCGTCTTGATCTTTCTCTTTGCCTATTTGGAAAATGTTTCTTACCTGATCACCTTTTTAGGTTTTGCTAGCGCAGGGTTTGCCATTGCGATGCGCGATCTGTTCATGAGCGCGCTAGGATGGCTCTCTATTGTTCTCAAGGGGAGCGTGCATGTGGGCGATCGTGTCAAAATTACCAAAGACGGGAACACCTATGTGGGCGATGTGCTCGATATTTCCATGCTCAACCTCACTATTTTAGAAGAAGTAACCCTCACCACCTACACCAAAAATAACGGGCGCGCGGGGCGCATCATCTTTGTGCCTAATAACTACATTTTTACAGGGCTTTTTTCTAATTACACCCATTTGGGCTTAAATGCTGTGTGGGATAGCTTAGACTTCTTACTTCCCTTTGGCTCTAATTACCAGCGTGCCATAGATGTCGCTCTACAGATCGCTACAAGGCATTCTCAGTCTATTAGCCAAATTACCCGCACACAGCTCGATAAAATGCGTGCCAAATACGCGTTGCGTACTCTGGATTCTGAACCTAAAATAGCTCTCATGCCCGAAAAGGAGGGTATGCGCCTATATATTTCCTACTTGGTGAGTGCCTACGACACGCTAGGACTGCGCACTCAGATTGCCCTAGAGATCATCAAGGCCTTTGAACAGGCGGAAGATATTTTTATCACTCCTAAGTCTGCTTCATGAGATGGTGGTTTCTGTGCTTATGTGTTGGTGTGTTGATGGGTTCTCAGGATTCCATACCTAGCAGGGAAGCGTTGGCGCAACTTGAGATAGAATTGCTACACTTAGAGAAACGCCTAGAAGCCAGCAATAATATTTGGCTTAAGAAATTTAACAATGTGGAAAGTTACGATCAAATCTATGAGGAGATTCAGAGAATCCAGAGCCAAATCAATGTGCTCAAACATGCAAAAGGGGAGGATACGCTGCAAATCAGCACTCTAAACCATACTCTGCAAGCTCTCAAGCACCAAGAGGAGCTCTTGGAGCAATACAAAGTCAACCCCTTTAAAGAGCTCATAGAAAAACCCCAAATTGGCACGATTCCCTTCATCAGTAACCCTTTGGCCATTGTAACGGGGATTTCCTTTATTAAAACCATCAAAGCACAATACGCGACAATGCAGCGCAATCATAGACTCTTGATACAGGCCTTAGAGCTTTTAGAGCAAGAAGTGGGTGTGCTCACCCAACTAAAAGCCCTGCAAGAGAATAATAATACAGCTAAAAAACTCTATCAGGAACAAATTAAAAAGATCGAATTACAAGGGGCACAAAAACTCTTAAAAACTAGCATGGACTTGTATGCTAAAGACATTGAAGAAGTGAGCGCGAACATCCAAACCCAAATTAAAGCCCAGCTTTTCAAGCTTCTGTATGTCATGCTCATTGTGCTGGTAAGCATTGTCTTGGCGTGGGCTTTAAAAGTTATTAGCCATAAATATGTCCAAAGCAATGAGCGCGCTTACACGATTAACAAGGCGATCAATTTCATCAACGCCAACATCATCCTGTTGATTTTCTTATTTGCTTACCTGGAAAATGTCTCTTACCTAGTTACCGTGCTAGGTTTTGCCAGCGCAGGGCTTGCCATTGCCATGCGCGATCTGTTTATGAGTGTGCTTGGATGGTTCACCATTATTGTGGGAGGGAATGTGCATGTGGGAGATCGCATCAAAGTTTCTAAGGATGGAAATACTTATGTGGGCGATGTGTTGGATATTTCCATGCTCTACATCACTATCTTAGAGGATGTAACTCTCACCAGCTACACAGAAAACGACTGCCGCGCGGGGCGCATCATTTTTATCCCCAACAATTATGTCTTTACAAATCTCTTCGCCAATTACAGCCACTTTGGCATGAAGAGTGTTTGGGATGGGATAACTTTTTGCATCACCTTTGACTCCAACCACAAGAGGGCGATGGAAATCGCGCTAGATGTCGCCAACATGCATGCCAAGCAGTATACTGAGATGACCTATAAACAGCTGGGCAAGATGCGCACCAAATATTCTCTGCGCAACACCAGCGTGAATCCTAGGGTTTTCATGGCTCTACAAAAGGATGGGATTCAAATTTCTGTGTGGTATCAAACTAACTCTTATGCTACCCTTGCGCTCAAGTCTAAGATTTCTAGTGATATTATCGAGACTCTCTTACAAGAGCCCGATATTTGGATTGCCTACAACACCACCAAGTTTGTACACGATGTGGGCGATGGATTTGGCAATAAGGACTACTTAGATAGGAAAAAACATGAAACAGAAAGTCTACTTTAAAACCTTTGGTTGCCGCACTAATCTCTTTGACACACAGGTGATGTTAGCGCACTTGAGAGATTTTGAATACACTCAAAGGGAGGATCAAGCCGATATTGTGGTGCTCAATTCTTGCACGGTTACCAATGACGCAGACTATAGCGCGCGCGCTTATGCCAAAAAAATGAGTACTTTGGGCAAAAAAGTCTATTTCACGGGGTGTGGGGCGGGCACGCAGGGTTTAAAACTCTTTGAGCAAGGGCATGCCTTTGGGGTTTTTGGGCACGATCGCAAGGAGCAGATCAACACCCTATTGCAGGCTAAAGAGGGATTTTTTCATGCAGATAGCCTCGCGCATGTGGATTCTAGCATCGTGCCTCTCTTTGTGGGCAAAACCCGCGCCTTTGTGAAAATCCAAGAGGGCTGTGATTTTAAATGCAGTTATTGCGTAATCCCTCTAGTGCGGGGCAAATCCCGCTCTTTGCTTGAGAGTCAGATTTTAGAGCAATGCCAAGTATTAGCTCAAAGCGGAGTGTTGGAGATCGTACTCACAGGGACCAATGTAGGGAGTTATGGCAAGGAAACCCGTAGCAATATCGCGCGCTTGATTAAAAGAATCGCGCGCATTGAGGGGATTAAGCGCGTGCGCATTGGGAGCTTAGAACCTAGTCAAATTGATGCAGAGTTTTTAGAACTGCTCGATCACCCCATTTTAGAAAAGCATTTACATGTTGCCTTACAGCACAGCCATGACACCATGCTCAAACACATGCGGCGGCGCAACCGCACACACAGCGATCTCCAGCTATTAGAAAAGATCGCTTCTAAGGGCTTTGCACTGGGCACAGATTTTATTGTAGGGCACCCTTATGAGAGTGAGGAAATTTGGCAAAGCGCGTTAGAAAACTTCAAAAAGTTACCCTTAACTCACCTACACCCCTTTATTTATAGCGCGCGTGCGGGCACGCTCTCTAGCACCATGCCAGAGCGCGTGCGGGGTGATGTAGCCAAAAAGCGTTTGCAAAGCCTTAGCGCGTGCGTGCAAACAAATAACCACACTTTCCGTGTGCGCACCCAAGACACCCCCCTAGAGGTATTGGTGGAGAGTTACAAAGAGGGACATTATTGCGGGAGTGATCAGTATTTTAACCCCGTTAAAATTGCCTCTACACAGGATTTGCGGGGAAAATGGGTGCGCTTAGATACTTATCATGTGCAAAAAGACATCACTTATGCGACGCTTTAATAAAAAGGTGATCTTGGGGGGCTTAGGAGTGCTGCTAGGTGCGATTGTCGTGGCGTTTTTGTTCTTTAGAGATCAAGTTAAACTGGTGAGTATCAAGGACTTTAACGCTCTCTTGCATTCGGATAAAATCCAAAGCATCCAAATGGACGATCGCTACATCTATTTGAAGGTGAATTTTAAGATTTACAAGACCGCGCGCGTAGGCTGGAAAGAGAATTTACAATTCCCCAGCAATATCCCCATTGAGATTCTCAAGGAAGAAAACACCACCCAACAGCTCTTAGACATGGTGATCATTTTCTTTTTCCTCATCGTATTGGCCTTGCTCCTGCGCTTTGCATGGACGCGCAAAAATCTCCCCTTGCAAACCAGTTATGAGGGCGCGCTCAAAGCCCAAAGCCCGCCCATGCCCTCTTTGCACGCCACTCTGCCCAGCGTGCGTTTTGAAGATGTAGCCGGCACTAAGGAAGTCAAAGAAGAGCTTTATGAGATCGTAGACTATCTCAAAAACCCTAAGAAATACCAAGATTTAAAAATCAAATTGCCTAAGGGTGTGCTCTTGGTAGGACCCCCGGGGGTGGGTAAAACAATGATTGCTAAAGCCCTAGCCTCTGAAGCCAAAGTGCCTTTCTTTTATCATAGCGGGAGCGCATTCGTGCAAATTTATGTGGGCGTGGGGGCCAAGAGGGTGCGCGAACTCTTTGCTAAGGCTAAAGCCTTTAGCCCTTCAATCGTTTTCATCGATGAGATTGACGCGGTGGGTAAGGCTAGAGGCCACCAGCGCAATGACGAGAGAGAAGCTACGCTCAATCAACTTTTAACGGAGATGGACGGCTTTGAGGAAAGCTCTCAAGTGATTGTGATTGGGGCGACCAATAAAATTGATGTGATGGATGAAGCCTTGCTACGCAGTGGGCGTTTTGATCGGCGCATTTTTATCTCTCTACCCGATTTAGAAGAACGCATACAGATTTTGGATTCCTATCTCAAGGACAAGCAGCATAGTTTAGATTGTAAAGAAGTGGCTAAAATCTGCGTGGGCTTTAGCGGGGCGATGCTAGCATCTTTAGTCAATGAGAGCGCGCTCAATGCTCTGCGCCACAACGCCCAAATCATCACCATGAAGGACATTTTAGAGGTCAAGGACAAGATCGCCTTTGGCAAGAAGAAAAATGTCGCCCTGAGTGAGCAAGAAAAAAATCTCTATGCTCTGTATCAAAGCGCGAAAGCATTTAGTGCCTACTGGCTAGAAGTGGAATTTGACAAGGTCTTGTTGATGGGGGATTTTTTGATTGCTAGCGATCAAAAGGTGCGTAGCCAAAGTGAGATGAACAATAGTATCAAGGTGTATCTAAGTGGGATGATCATCCTAGAATTGTTTTTTCAAGAGCACTACACCTTAGCCAAAGACGATCTCAAACACGCCTTTGAAATTGCCAAGCGCATGTGTGAGGATTACGCGATGGGACATAAATTCATCGGGGATCGCTCCGACATGGAGGCGTTGCTAGGCACATTGTATAAGGAGCAAAAGGAATTTTTGAGCAATTCTAAAGTGCAGGTACAGACGATGGCTAAAATCTTGCTAGAGAAAGAAAAGCTTAGTAAGCCCCAGATCCAAGAGATTTTACATTCCTTTGTGTGATGGTGGGTGCTTACTTTAGTGGTTTTGGCTTTGCTAATGAGAGCTGGCTTTTTGGCTGGATTTTAGAAAAATGCACGCGCTACGATGTGGCCGGTTTTAGCTATGGGGCGATACGCGCGCTAGAGTATGCTTATGAGCAAGTTAAGCAGGAAAAACGCGTGCAACACCTCGTCTTAATCGCCCCCTGCATGCTCGCCCACAAAAGCCAAGCCTTTAAAAATTTACAACTCAAAGCCTACCAACAAAACCCCCAAGCTTACATGCAAGCTTTCTTTGAGAAAATCGGTTGGAGCGCGCTCTTAGCACAAGACCCCGGCCTCGCGCGCTACACGCATTTAGGTAGTTTAGAGGATTTGCAAACCTTGCTCAACTACCACTATGCCCCTGAAAAGCTAGAGTTTTTATGCGCTAGGGGAGTGCGCTTGGAGGTCTTTATCGGGTTAGAAGATGCGATTATGGACGCTAAGGCGTTGTGCGCCTTCTTTAGAAATTACGGCTGTGTGTGGCAGTTTAAGGGGGCTAATCATTTGCTTAGAACACAATGTATAAAACCCTAACGCGCCCCCCTAAATACTCCAATCATATTACAGCTACCACTATCTCTTAGATTGCACCCTTTTCTATATTGACATACTCCCCATAGCTAAAGCTAGGGAATTCTGGTATCATCAAAGTCCGCCCACAAAGCGGCGTGGTAAGCGTCTGTGGGTGTGAAAGCTATCCACAGCGCACCACCAATGCAGATCGTCAATAGGATTTTTTGAAACCAAAATGCATTATTCTTGCAAGCGTTTAACATGCGCGCCTAAGGCAGACATCTTAGATTCTAGGGTTTCATAACCGCGATCTAAGTGGTAGATGCGGTGCACACGACTCTTCCCCTTAGCCACTAGAGCAGCCAGCACAAGCGCAGAAGAAGCGCGCAAATCTGTTGCCATTACATCTGCGCCTATGAGCGCACTCTGCCCCTTGATGCGCGCTAATGACCCCTTAAGACTGATCTGTGCCCCCATGCGCTGTAATTCACTCACATGCATGAAGCGGTTTTCAAAGAGGCGCTCTTCAATCAAGCTCTCGCCCGCGCACTGGGTGGCTAGAGCCATGAATTGGGCTTGTAAATCGGTGGGAAAACCGGGGTATTCAGTGGTGATGATCTCAAAGGGTGTACGCGTGGGGGCGGGGTGAATGTAAATGGTATGCTCATGGGGGGCTAATTCTTCGATTTCTAGGCCAAAACCAATTTCACTGAGTTTGCCCAAGATGGCTTCTAAATGGTGAGCATTGGCATGGGTAATAGAGAGACTGGAATTGGTGATAGCAGCTGCGCACAGATAAGTCCCTCCCTCAATGCGATCGGGAATAATTTTTATGGGCTGGAATGTTAAGGTTTCTTGCTGTGTGCCTTGAATATGGATTTCACTACTGCCCACACCGCTTATTTCCACGCCCGCCTCTTGTAAAAACTCACAGAGTTGCACCACTTCGGGTTCTTGGGCGGCGTGCACGATCTTACTCTCCCCCTTAGCCAGTGCGGCAGCCATAATGACATTCTCCGTGCCCGTCACACTAATCTTGTCAAAGACAATATCGCACCCGCGCAATCCCTTTTTAGCTTTAGCAACAATGTAACCCTGTTCGATATGAATCTGTGCCCCCATTTTTTCTAAGGCTTTGAGATGTAGATCCACTGGGCGCGCGCCAATAGCACAACCCCCCGGTAAACTCACCTTGCACTTGCCAAAACGCGTTAAAAGTGGACCCAAGACCAAAATAGAGGCGCGCATTTTGCGCACAATATCATAAGGCGCATCTAGGCTAGTGATATGTGTGGCATCGAGTTTGAGAGCATGGGGGCTATCCCAGGTCAATTGCACCCCCAAATGTTGCAACAGAGTTGCCATGGCATGCACATCGGCCACAGCAGGTAAACCTGCGATCTGTGTCGCACTTCCCAAGAGCGTGCATGCCAAGATGGGTAGAGCCGCATTCTTAGCCCCTGAAATCGCCACACTTCCAGATAGGGATTGCTTTCCCTTGATTTCCAAATAATCCACAATTTCCCTTTAATCTTTCTTTTTATGTTTGAGTGCGAGCCCCACGGTGTTAGCGATGGATTTAGAGAGTTTGGGATTAGCCCCTTCTAGATCATGCCCAAATTTAATTGTGGAATCGATGTCCATGTATTCGCTCTCAGCGATACTCTCAATGAGTCCTAACCAATCGCCCTCTTTGGCATCTTTAGGGAGGATGTTGTAATAGCGGATGAAGTTGTCCACAAGGGTGTCAAACTCCTCTTTGGTCTTGAGCATGGCGGAATTGCTGATGAGTTCTTTGAGAGCGGGGGGTTTTTTAGCAGGAGGAGGGGGTTGGAAGTAGGTGTAAATCAGACCGATAATGAAAATGGGAAAGGCTAGGAAGAAACCCGCACTCCAGTAAATCGCGTAAAACCACAGATCGGTCATTAGCCCCTCACCAGTTCGTAAAAATCATTAGTGGCTTGCACAAACCCATGCATGCTCCCACAATCATAACGCTTGCCCTGAAATTTATAGGCCAAAACCTGTTTACGCTGGGCTTGCTCTAAGAGCGCATCTGTGATTTGGATCTCTTGGTTCTTGCCCGGCTTGGTGGTGGCAAGCACGGCAAAAATATCAGGGGTGAGGATATAACGCCCGATAATCGCTAGATTACTGGGGGCTTCCTGGGCCTTGGGTTTTTCGACCATATCCATCACTTGATACACCCCATGGGCAATCTCCTGTCCTTTGATCACTCCGTATTTATGCACCTCCTCCATGGGCACCTCTTCAATGGCTACAATGCAGCATTGGTATTTAGCATAAAGGGCGACCATTTGGGAGAGCACTCCGGGTCCTTGAGGGTTAATACAAAGATCGTCTGCTAACACAACACAGAAAGGCTCATTGCCAATTAAAGTTTGGGCGGTGTAAATGGCATGCCCTAGCCCTTTCATCTCATTTTGGCGAGTATAAGAGAATTTACAGGCTTGCATGATAGTGCGGATACTTTCTAAAAATTGCTCCTTATTAGTCCCATTGATTTGGTGCTCGAGTTCATAGCTGATGTCAAAATGATCTTCAATGGCGCGCTTTCCCCGCCCTGTTACGATGGCCATGGTATCGCATTGGGCTTCCATGGCCTCTTCTACACCATATTGAATCAGGGGTTTATTCACGATAGGCAACATCTCTTTGGGCATCGCCTTAGTGGCAGGCAAAAAGCGCGTGCCATAGCCCGCCGCGGGAAACAGACATTTTTTAATCATATTATCTCCTAGACTTAAGTGTGTCGTTAAAAAAGGCGTTGATGTCCATGGGTTTGGCATGCGGGGCAAAAATGCGCTGGTAGATAATGTAGTTAGCCATGACCTTCTGCCCGTAGATGCGGGTTTCTTCATAGGGAACAAGCTCCATGCTCAACCATGGCTCAAATTTACCAGGTCTAAAAAAATGCCGCTGAGTCAAGAGGCGTTTAAAAAATCCCGGGCCTGCATTGTAGCTATAGGCGACAAAGAGAGGGTGTTCAAATTCAGCTTTGAGATAGTTGAGGTAGTAGTTGCCAAAGGGCAGGGCAATTTTGGGATTAAACATGTCTGTAAGTTTAGTGGGTCCTACTCCCATTTGTTGGGCAAAATGAGGCACATTGAAAGGCATAATTTGCATTAGGCCTAGCGCGTAAGAGCGCGAAATGAGAGCGGGTAAAAGGAGGCTTTCCTGACGCGCAATGGCATAAGCTAAAGCTTTCTCTGGTAGAGAACTCCATGTAATGATGTGTTCATAGGGGGCTAGAAAATAATGCTTTTGCTTATTGTAACGGGATAAAAAATAGGCTAAATGGGGAAGGGTTTGGGGAGTCTTAAGACTCTCAAGTCTCTTGGCACGCACATTTTCATCTTTGAGCGCAAGAGTCTGATCACGAAAGAGTTGCCATGCAAAGGGGTCTGTAATGTCAAAAGGGGGTTTTTTATGGCGCGCCTGCAAGGTGGTAACAAGTTGATAGGGTGGGGTTTTATGGAGATTGAAGTTGGCGTAAAGACTGAAAAGATTGGGGTTATTGCTCTCACTTAAGCTCTCTAAAATGGCTCGATCCTGGGTGATGAGGTATTGCCAAAAGAGGGCCTTGTCTTTGAGGAATGGTGTGCTAGCTTGGTAGGCTGTACGCTTGAAATAATCTAGGGCTCTGTCCTCTTGCTTTTCTACTAAGGCGTTGATCCCTAGCAGGAAAAAAGTCTTGTCGTCCGTGTTGGTGATATTGGCCTTGGCTAGGGATTTCTTAAAATGCAAGAAACGCGCGTCAACTATAATGCGTTGGATAATCTGGTTGAGTTTGGGGTTATTTTGGTTAATAAAGGATTCAAGGAGTTTGGGCTCGATAGAGTGATCTAAGAGTTGGAGGCGTTGCTTGTAGGGCAGGGCATTGTAGAGATAGACAAGCGTGGTAACACTGCTGGCAAAGAGGGCTTGTGGGATATCATGGTGGAGTAAAATTCCAATGGAGGCGCTGAGCTTGGGGTAGTCCTTGAGCAATTGATTCTGCATGCGCTGCAAAAGAGGGCGTTCTGAAGCGCGTTTGACACTGGCAAATACTTTGGAGAGGGTAAGACCCAGCGCAATGCACTGGGAATCTTTGAGAACAAGCTCTTGAAGAGAGAGGCTGGTGCACAGATTGGTGATATCCATGCCCAAAGCGTTCTTGGCGCGCATGGCCTCCTGGATAGCGGCACTCTTGTAGGTGACTAATTGATAAGCGCTTTTGGCTTCCTGTGTGGTGGTGTCTGCTTCTTTGAGAAACATCCAAATGTAAAAATCACGCGCAATACCCGCAGGTTTGCTTTTTAAAAAATCCAAAGTCAGGGGTTCAGCCCCCAAGAGGCAGAGCAACAACGAAAAGCACAACAATCGCAACACGCTTTAGCCTTGTGCGTAGACGAATAAAAGTTTGACCACAGTCATGTCCACGAATTGCAGGAGAATGATGACAGCCAGAGGAGAGAGATCAAGGCCATTAAAGACCAAAAAGGGCAAAAGCGATCTAACTTTTGCAAAAACGGGTTCTGTAAGGCGGTAGAGAATTTGCACCAAGGGATTATTGGGGTCGGGTTTGATAAAGCTCAAAATCGACGCGATGATAATCACCCATGTGTAGATCGTGATTAGGCTATGCAAAATCGTGGCAAATGCGCCTAGAATAGTGCTAACAACCATGGGGGTCCTTTAGAGTGAGGATTTCAGACGCGAAGGTGCGCACAAAGGGATAGAGCAGACCCAACTCAATGCCGTGGGCTTGTCCGGTGAGCAAGATGCGCAAGGACTTAAAAAAGTCCTTGCCCTTGAGTTGACTAGCTTGCATAGCAGCTTGTTTGAAAGCCTGAAAATCTGCTAATTCTTCTAGGCATAGGGTTTGTAGGGCCTGGTAGAGAGTTGCGCAACGATCGTAGAAATTTTCTCCCTCATAATCACAGGTGATATCTTTGGGGCTGAACATCAAGGTCAATTTGCTTTGTAATTCACACAAAGTGCTCGAATCTTCTAAGAAGAGTTTAGCGAGCTGGGCTTTTTGGGGATGGTCGAGCTTTAGGAGTGTTTGGAGTTCTGAGAGTTCTAAATTTTGCAGGTGCCTATGGTTGAGGTGGCGCAAGTAGGCTAGATCAAAGCGCGCGCTAGAGGCACTCAGTTTATTTATATCAAACCAAGCACAACTTTCCTGCAGGCTAAAAATCTCCTTAGGGGGGCTATAGCCTAGAGTGATGAGATAATTGGCGACACTTTGGGGTAAAAAACCCTGTTGCAAGAGCCACGACACGCTCGAGGCAGCATCGCGTTTGCTCATTTTCTTACCGGTTTCGTGGTTTAAAATCAAGGGTAAATGCGCATAGGTAATCTCAGGGCATTTGACTTCTAAGACCTTAGCCAGTGCTTGCTGGATAAGAATTTGCTTGGGGGTGTTGCTCACATGGTCTTCGCCCCGAATGATGTAACTGATTTGGTAAGTAAAATCATCGCATGCACAGGCAAAATTGTAAGTAGGGGCTTTGTTAGCACGCAAGATCACAAAACTATCAAGCTCATGGGGCTCGAAGCGAATCGTACCCTTGATCTGATCTGCAAATTGCAGGGCATGCGCGCTTCCCCTCAGGCGCACTACAGGGTGGGGGTTGCTTTGTTTTTGCAGGAGAGCCCATGTATCGTGGTATCTAAAGGGGCGTTTTTCCTGCAAGGCGCGTTGCTTTTGTTCTTCTAAAAATTCTGGAGTGCAGTGGCAGTAAAAGGCTAGGCCATGATCTAAGAGTTTTTGAGCGTATTCTAAATGTGTAGGTAAATTAGCGCTTTGATAGACTAGCTGATCCCAAGAAACGCCTATTGCGCTCAAGAGCTCCAAGATTTCCTGATCCTTGTGCGGGATGTTGCGCGCCTCGTCTGTATCCTCAATGCGCACCATCAGGGGGCGTTGGAGTTGCCGCGCTATGATAAAATTGAGCAGGGCTGCACGCACATTCCCAATGTGCATGTTCCCGGTGGGTGAGGGCGCAAAACGGAGCATTAAAAAGCCTTTTTGCATAGAATTATAGCCTATTCTTCTAAAACAATGCCCATTGAAGTTGTGTTATAATTCTCTTTAGAGCAGGGGTTTCTAGCCGTAACTGCGCTGGTGGTGTTGCTCTCCCATGAATGAAATTGGCGATTAGATTACGAAAGGTGTTTGCATGACATGTAGCATTGGACAATATCTTTTGGATAGATTAAAGGATTATGAAATTAAACACCTCTTTGGGGTGCCGGGGGATTATAATCTAGGCTTTTTGGATTTGATAGAAGACGATCCGCATTTAGATTGGGTAGGTAATTGCAATGAACTCAACGCTTCCTACGCTGCAGATGGGTATGGTCGTATCAAGCCTATGGGAGCTTTGGTAACGACCTTTGGCGTGGGCGAATTGAGCGCGATCAATGGCATTGCTGGGGCCTATGCAGAAAGCGTGCCCGTGGTTAAAATCGTGGGAATGCCCTCTAGGAATGTATCGGGAAATAAGCGCTTTGTCCACCACACTTTGGGCGATGGCGAGTTCTTGAAATTTTATCGCATGTACGAAGAAGTAACGGTAGCCCAAACCATTTTAAACAAGCAGAACGCCCAACATGAGATCGATCGCGTGCTTGGAGAGTGTTATTTGCAAAAAAAGCCCGTTTATATTGGAATGCCCGTAGATGTGCCCAATCTGCAAATTGAAGTGTCTGCCTCCATCCAATATAAACCCAAGAGTGATCAGAATATTTTAAACGCCTTTATTGAGGCGGTAACACAGGAAATTGAACGCTCTAAGGCGCAAATTGTGCTAGCCGATTACGAAGTTAACCGCTACTCTCTCAACCAAGCCCTTTATGATTTTATCCACAAGACTCATTTGCCCATTGCCTCACTTTCTATGGGTAAGGGGGTGTTTCCAGAAAATCATCCCAATTTCATAGGGATTTACAATGGCATTTTGAGCGATGAAAAAGTCACTTCGGCCATCAAGCATGCTGATCTTGCCCTCTTAATCGGAGTGAAGTTAACCGATTCGCTCACTGCCGGCTTTAACTACATCTGCCAAGACCCTACACCTACCATTGAAATCCACCCACTCTATAGTAAGATTGGCGAGAAAATTTACAGTGATATTTTGATGGAAGATGTGCTTAAACAGTTATCCACTCTAAAATTTAACACGCATTTCTCCCACACATCCCTTCCTAAGGAAGATGTGCCCTTATCTGGTAAACTCACCCAGCAAAAATTTTTCCAAGTAGTTGCCCAACATCTGCAACCCCATGATATTTTGATTGCCGAACAAGGTACTTCTTTTTTTGGGGCAGTGGCCGTCAATTTGCCCGATGGAGTAACTTTTGTGGGACAACCTCTCTGGGGATCGATTGGATACACTTTTGGAGCTCTGCTGGGGACTTGTTTGGCTAATAGGGATCGCAGAAATATTCTTTTGATAGGGGATGGCTCTTTGCAACTCACCGCACAAGAACTCTCCACTATGCTCAGAGAAAATATTAACCCCATTATCATTGTGATCAATAATGATGGTTACACGGTAGAACGATGCATCCATGGCCCTCAGCGCCAATACAATGATATCAATATGTGGCACTACACGCAGCTCATCGACATGTTTGATGTAAGCTTGAATCGCAAAGCTCTACAATTTAAAGCTTCCTGCGTGGAGGAGCTGGTCCAAGCCTTAGAGTATGCGCGCATACATACCGACAAACTAGCTCTGATTGAAGTGATAATGGATAGAGACGACGCACCCGTGCTTCTCAAAAAATTGGGGGAACTTTTCTCGGCCCAAAACAGCTATTAAGTGAATGTAAAGCCCCCCCGTTGACTTCCCGGCTAGAAATCCCTTTAGGGGGACCTAGACCTTTAGTGTCTTTTGGGATGCATTTTCTCTGGATTAAGTGTTCCCAAGCATCCACTCCATCAATGCCATGCGCAAAAATACGCCTAATTTGACCTGCTCTAATACCTGGCAACGCGGATCGTCCAAAAGTGCGTCCTCAATGTCGATATTGCGGTGCACAGGGCCCGGATGCAAGATGGGGATGGAGCGATTTTTCAAGCGCGCGCGCGTCAAGCAGAAATCTTTGGCGTAGTCCTTGAGCGATCCATAGGTTTGCAGGCTATGCCTCTCGGTTTGGGTGCGCAACCCCATCACCACATCTGCTACCTCTAGTGCCTCTGCTAAAGAATGCGTGCTAGGGTAAGAAGTGGGGGGTAAGAAGTGGGGGGGAGCAACCAAAATAACTTTTATCCCAAAGCGGGGCAATAATTCGAGATTACTATTAGCCACGCGGGAGTTTTTAATATCTCCCACAATGGCGATGGTCTTGCCTTCTAGTGCGCCCTCAAAGTGGTTATAGATCGTGAGCAAATCTAGCAGGGCTTGGGTGGGGTGAGAGAGTGTGCCACTCCCAGCATTGATAAAGGCGCATTTTAGATGTTTAGCAAAATAGCGCGCAGAGCTAGAATGATGGTGGCGTGTGATGATCAAATCCACACCCATCGCCTCGATATTGTGCAAGGTGTCTAGGAGGGTTTCCCCCTTGCTAGTGGAACTTTTTTGAACATTGAAGACACTAAAATGGGCTTGCAAGCGCGCAGCGGCATTTTGAAAGCTGGCGATCGTGCGGGTAGAGTTTTCAAAGAAAAGGGCGAGGATATGTTTATGCGCTAAGTTAATTGGGACGGCTTCTTGGCGCGAAAAAGCATTGGCACGATGTAGAAGGGCCAAAATTTCGCTATGATTCAAATCTCGAGTGTGCACAAGTTGGGTTAACATGGGTGGGATTATAGCATGGCTAGGTTTCTTTTATCTCTCTTAATGCTGGGCTTAGTGGCGTGCAGCGATAATTTTGCAGAGGCTTACAAACCAGATTTTTTGGCCGAAAAGCGCACGCAAGCCACCCGTAAGGGCGAAGTCATCGTAAATCTGCGACCCGTATTAAGCGCGCTAGCCACGCATTTGAACGATGTCGACCCCGTGCTCTACCATGCGCGTGAATTTTTCTTTGTGGAGATTTTTACCGAGGATCAAAGCTTTTTGGATAACGATGCGATCTCTTATAAACTCTATGGCTTGCGTGGGTTTGAAACCCCCGCTTGGGTGCGCGAGATTAGTAAAGACGAGTTCGACAGCGTACTACATACTACCAATAAATATGCGCGTGGCTTTCTAGTTGCCTTTGACAAGCTTAATCATATTGCACAAGAGGAAGCCAAGTTAGAAATGGACATCGCGGGTTTGGGCACAATCACCTTTAACTTTGCCTACAAAGTGCCCGCCCCCACCTTTTAGATGCGCTTAGATCAGTTTTTGGTGCACAAAGGGCTAGCCCAAAGCCGATCACAGGCTAAAGATTTAATTTTGCAGGGCAAGGTAGCCAGTGGGGGACGACTTTTGAGCAAACCTAGCCTAGATGTATCTGCTTGCCTAGAGGTGCAATTACTCCAAAGGGTGTTTGTGAGTCGCGCGGGAGAAAAATTATGGCATTACTTGGCGTGTCACCCTTTAGATTGTAAGGGTAAGGTGATTTTAGATGTGGGATCGAGCAAAGGGGGTTTTGCACAGGTCTTGCTAGAAAAGGGGGCCAAAAAGGTGGTCTGTGTAGATGTGGGCACAAACCAATTAGATGCACGCTTAATGGAGAATAGCCGTATACAAGTCATCGAGCAATGCGACATTCGCCACTTCACTCCCCAAGAGCACTACGATTTGCTCACTTGTGATGTGAGTTTTATTTCTTTGAGTAAAATTTTAAAAGCGTTATGCGCTTTGAGTGAAGAGGCGTTGTTGCTTTTCAAACCTCAATTTGAAGTGGGAATCAAGGCTAAACGCGATAAGCGGGGCGTGGTGTGCGACGAAAATGCTATTAGCGCGCGTTTGGAAGAGTTTCTCACAGAGATTGGGCTCTTGGGCTGGCGTGTGTGTGCGCTGGAGACTTCACAGATCAAAGGTAAAGCTGGGAATGCAGAAATTTTTATCCATATCCAAAGATGAGACAAGTTTAAGTCTGGCAATCGGAAAATTTGACGGGGTGCACTTAGCACACCAGCACCTACTGAGCGCACTAGGTTCTCAAGGTGCGGTCTTAGTTGTGGAGCGTACCCATCCCTTAATGGCTTTGAGCCCCCTGGAGGAGCGCGCGCGCTTGTTAGAGCGTTACGCCCGGCACATCTACTTTTTGCCCCTAGAGGAAGCACGGGGCATTAGCGCATCCGAGTTTATTGCCCTCTTAGAGGCCAAATTTCCCAATCTGCAAAAAATTGTGGTGGGCTATGATTTTAAATGCGCGCAGGGACGATCCATGGGTGTAGAGCAAATGCGCGCCCTTTTGCCCCCTAAAATTCAGCTTCAAGTCATGGAAGCCATCAAGATCAAGGGGATCGCTTTGCACTCTTATCATATTAAGGAGTGTATCCAGCGGGGTGATGTGCGCCTAGCCCACCAATTTTTAGGTCGTCCCTTTAGTTTGCAAGGGCATATCATCGCCGATCAAAACTTAGGTAGTTCACATCTCTACCCTACCCTAAACCTCAACACCCAAGCTCTCCAAACCGAATTATTGCCTCACCCTGGGGTCTATATCACCAATGTGCCTCTTGCCAAACAATGCAGCCGCGCGGTGAGTTTTTTAGGACATCGTTTGAGCACGGATGGAAAAATGGCATTTGAAACCTACATTTTAGATCGCCATATCCAAATCCCCCCCTCTGTGTTGCGCGTTTGTTTTTTAAAGAAAATCCGCGACAACCGCCACTTTGGCGATTTAGCTGACCTCAAAGCTCAGATTAGCCAAGACATCGCTTTAGCGCGCACCCTAGATTAAGAGCAAGTTTGTTAACATGAGGGCATTCTTCTAAAGGTTTCTTGTATGGACAACAGGCTGACAGAGCAGGATTTGCCCCTCTTGCGGGAGTGCGCCCAAACCCTGCGCTTTTTAGGCGCGGACATGGTGCAAAGGGCTAATAGCGGGCATCCGGGCGTGGCGATGGGCTTGGCTGAGGTGGGGGTGGTGTTGGGGCGGCATGTGCGCCTCAACCCTAACAACCCGCATTGGCTCAATCGGGATCGCCTGGTCTTTAGCGGAGGGCATGCCAGTGCGTTGGTATATGCGCTCCTGCATCTATGGGGTTTTGATCTGAACTTGGACGATTTAAAAGCCTTTAGACAGCTTGACTCCAAAACCCCCGGGCATTTAGAGTTTAGGCACACCCCGGGCGTGGAGATCACCACCGGACCACTAGGACAGGGTTTTGCTAACGCGGTAGGTTTTGCTTTGGGAGCTAAGATCGCCCAAAACTTACTAGATAGTACAAGCATTAGCCATAAAGTTTATTGCCTCTGTGGAGATGGGGATTTGCAAGAGGGGATCAGCTATGAGAGCGCATCCTTAGCCGGGCATCTACAGCTAGATAATTTGATTGTGATCTATGATAGTAATGCGATCACCATTGAGGGAGACACCAATCTAGCCTTTGGTGAGAATGTGCGCGAACGCTTTAAGGCGCAAAATTGGGAGGTGTTGGAGGGCGATGGACACGACTTTTTAGAGATCGATCGCTTGTTAACGCGCGCCCAAGTTACCACCAAGCCTACTTTAATCATCGCTAAAACCACCATTGGCAAGGGAGCTTTAGGTTTGGAGGGGAGTGCAAAAGTGCATGGCGCGCCTTTAGGGGTTGAGGTGCTGGCGCGCTCTAAGGAGGCTTTGGGTTTGAGCGGGGATTTTGTGATCCCTGCACAAGTGGCGCGCGCACTCAACATGCAAGAGAGGGGCCAGCTCTTAGAGTCAAAGTGGCAAACTTATATAGAGAGTCAACCCGATCTCAAGGCGCGCATCGCCCACTTGCAGGCTAAAGACTTCTCTAAAGTCCAATACCCCACTTTTGAGGTGGGCAAAATGCTCGCCACACGCGCGAGCAATGGAGCGATCTTAAACGCCTTGAGTGAGGCGTATTTGGGCTTTTTGGGCGGGAGTGCCGATCTTGCTCCCTCCAATAACACCCATTTGAGAGATCAAGCCGACTGCCTGCCCCCCCACTTTGGGCGTAATCTGCATTTTGGCATTCGTGAGCACGCTATGGGAGCTATCAGTAACGCCCTAGCTAATTACGGCTTGTTTGTGCCCTTTTGTGCGACCTTTTTTGTCTTTAGCGACTATGTGGCCCCTAGCTTGCGCTTGAGCGCGCTGATGGGCAATCAAATTTTCTATATTTTTACCCATGATAGTATCGGGGTGGGCGAGGATGGTCCTACCCACCAGCCTATCGAACAATTAAGCCACTTAAGGGCTCTGCCAAATTTCTATGTCTTTAGACCCATGGACGCGCATGAAAATGTGCGTTGTTGGCAGGTGGCCCTCTCTTTAAATAAACCCTGTGCCTTTGTGCTCTCACGCCAAAACTTGCCCGTGCACCCTAATATGCCTTTAGAGAGTGTGCAAAAGGGGGGGTATGTGGTGCATGCCCACCCTAACCCTCAAATCACTTTAGTTAGCAGTGGGAGCGAGGTTAGCCCCTGCTTAGAGGCGGTGCAGATTTTGCAAAATCAAGGTGTGGGGGCACAGGTGGTCAGCGTGCCCTGCTTTGATCTGCTCTTAGAGCAGGATAAAACCTATTTAAAAAGCCTGTTTAAAGGTAAGGTGTTGGCAGTAGAGGCGGGGCGGGGGTTGGAGTGGGGGCGTTTTGCGCACAGCGTGCTGAGCATGGAGAGTTTTGGTAAATCTGCCCCCGGGGGCGTGCTCTTTGATCACTTTGGCTTTAGCGCGCAAAATATCGCTAAGAGGGCGTGCACGCTCGTAGAAGAGTCATGTTAGATTTAAATACCCCCCCTGTTTTGTATGTCTTTAGCAGCCGCCGTGCTTGTAATGCCTTTTATGCCAAACAATCCGAAGGGTTTTTGCCCATCGCTTGGAGTGTGCAGGAGTTTTATAGCCAAATTAGTTTTGTAGAAGGACTGGTAAAAATCCCTGAGAGTGTGCGTCAAGTGCTCTTGATGGAGGCGATTAAAGAGGTGGCTAAAGACGCAGAGGAGAGAGAAGCGCATCTTATCGTTTTTGAGAAAAGCTTTTTGGGTTATTTGGATGGAAGTAACTTTGTGGCGCGCTTTTTTAACGAGCTCGCCAAGTTTGACATTGACATCGCCCAAATCCCCACTAAGGATATTTATGGGGATTACCAACACCACTTAGAAGTGCTAGAGCGCATCCACAGCCATTATAAGGCCTCTTTGCAAGCACAGGGCTACTACGATCCTATTTTGGGCATACGCCCCGCTCTTATACCTGAAGTGTTACGCAAATTTGAGCGCATTGAATTTTATTTAGAGGGCTTTTTGAGCAAGTTTGAGCAAGAGATGCTGCTAGAAATTGCCTCCCATGCGCCCTTGTTTGTGCACATCACCAGCGATCGCTATAACCAGTCTTGTTTGCGCTTTTTAGGGGTTAATTTAAAAGAGGAGCATAGCTATATCTTAGACATGCAGGCTTTAAGCAGAGGTGAAAATCCCATTGTGCAAGCCACCCCTCAAGCCCCTCTTTGTGCAGATCATATCTCCATTTATGCCTTTAACCAACGCTTAGATCAAGTCGGATTAGCCTTACAAAGGGTGCAAGAGTGGTTAAGCGAAGGGTTGGACCCCAGCACTCTGGCCATCATCACCCCCAGCGCGGAGATTCTCAGTGCTCTTAAATTGTTAGATTTGGGTTATAACCTCAACTTTGCACGAGGAGAAAATATCCAAGAAGTGTTTGCACCCCTTTTTAAAGATTTAGAAGCACTCAAAACTACTCTAAAGACCTGCCAAACCTCCAACCCTCTTACCACCCTTCAAGAACACACCCAAGCCCTCTTAGAAAAACACACTGCCCATAAGCTCCAAGATTTTCATCAGGAATTTTTTGAAACCTATAATGCCATTGCTTCTAACTTGCAACAATACAGCGTAGTGGATTTACTAGAACTCTATATGCGCAATTTGCAAGAGGTGCGCCTCGATCACACCACCGGAGGCAAGGTGAAAGTTTTGGATGTCCTAGAGTGTCGTGGTTTGCACTTTGAGCGTATTGTGATTTTAGATTTTAACGATCGTTTAGTTCCCAATGTGCAGGATAGTGATCTCTTCTTAAATACATTCACTCGCACCGCTTTAGGCATTCCCACTCTAAAGGATAAAGAAAATCTCCAAAAACACTACTATTACCAACTTCTCAAAAACACCGCCCATGTGGACATCGCTTATAGCAGCGCGCAAAATGCCATCCCCTCTAAAATGCTCGCAGAGCTAGGACTAGAAACACCGCTGCTTGAGAATGAAAAGAAAGAATTTGTGATTTTCCCTGAAGCACGCACTTGGGAATGTGTGCAAGACAAGATCACGGGTTGCATTCCGCCAAGTTTTAGATTCAGCGCCACAAAAATTAAAGATTTTATGGCATGCAAACGGCGTTTTTATCTACAATATTTGGCTAAACTTGCCCCTGCTCCACAAGAGAGTTTCAATATGGGGTCTTTGTTGCATGCCATCTTAGAGGCCTATTACAGCGGATCGTCTTATCAAAGCACGCATGCCCCCATCACTCTAAGTCACTTTTTAAAAACCGCCCAAAGTTTGAAGAGCTATGCAGACTTAAATGCGCTCCAACGCTTAGAACTAGAAGTGGTCGCCCAAAAACTTGCCCCTTTCTTTGCTCGCGAAGCAGAGCAACTCGCCCAAGCGCAAGTAGTGGCGTGCGAACAACGCTTTGAAACTTCTATTGGAGGGTTTGTCTTTAGTGGGATCATCGATCGCATCGATCAAAACAGCGCGGGCGGCTACGAGTTGTTAGACTATAAATTCAAAAGCACGCTTAAGCCCCAAGAAGAGGGTTACCAACTGGCAATCTACGCTCTGGGCGCGCAATCTCTAGGCTATGCCTGCGAGCATGCCTATTTTTATGACCTTAAAAAGGGGTCTTTGCCAAAGAGGCTCTCCTCTGATTTGCAAGAGGATCAAAGGAGACTACTAGAAATTTTAGAGAGTTGTAAACGGGAAATCGCATTTGATCAAACAGAGGATCGAAGTGCTTGCACCTATTGTGCCTATGTAGACATGTGCGGGAGGGAATGATCAAACTAATTCTTGGACTAGTCTATGCCCTCTTAGGCCTGCTATTTTTAGCAATCGTCTTTGGGTCTAGCGGACTGGCTGGAGTGTGGGGGGGTGTGGTGGCGCGTGGGAGTGTCGCTTTTTTTGGTGTATTCGCCTATATCTTTCCCTTCTATCTAGCTTCTGTGATATTCTTAATTCGTAAAGCCACTCTGAGAGCTTTAGAGCTTTTGTTTGCTAGCGTGTTGGGGTTTTTAGCCCTACTGCTCGGGCAGGCTTTAGTGGGGGCGCAAGGTTTGGTGGGCAAAGCTCTTTTAGAAGTGCTTGAAACCTATGTAGGGGTGGTGGGGGCGTGGCTTCTCACACTAGGGCTAATTCTTTACACGCTTTTTATTGCCACACCCACGCAATTTAAAGCCACTGCTAAAAGTCTCTATGCCTATCTTTTGCAAATCCCCCCAAGTTTACGCGCTTGGGCGCACAAAAAAGTCCAATCCTACCCAACTC
>NZ_FZMA01000072.1:0-10861 GCF_900197775.1 Helicobacter salomonis | reverse complement strand
GAGAGAGGGCTTAACTCTTGAAGTAGAGGAGCTAAGACATGCCTAGCATGCAAGTCTCTGGTAATCTTGCAAGCCACTAAGCCAAGCAACTAAGCTAGGGGAGTGTGTTAAAACATTAGAAAGGATAAACATGGATGATACCATTACATGCCCGCATTGTGCTTGCACCATCAAAATAGGCGCGCTTTTGTCCAAACAGGCCAAACAAGATGCCCAGCGACAAATGGCGCAGGAAAAAGCAAGCTTTGAACGGGAACTCCAGCAAAAACGCCAGGAGTGGCAACAGGCCTTTAAAGATGTTGAGGGCCAAAAGCAGGAGATCGCACGCCAAAGACAAGCCCTAGAGGAGCAGATCAAGCAGAGGATACAACAGGCCCTAGATCAAGAACGCAGTCAAATGCAAACCCAAATGCAAGAAGAGCAAGCGCGCCTGCTGGCACAAAATGCGACGCAGTTGCAAGTGCAAAAAGAGGAGATGGAGAAAAGCTTGCAAGCCACATATGAGCTGAAACTCAGAGAAAAAGACATGCAAGTGGCACGCTTGGAAAAAGCGGCCCAAGAGATGCAGCGAAAAGCCCAACTCACTTCCCAACAGCTCCAAGGCGAAGTCCAAGAAATCGCTATTGAAGAGTATTTGCACCAGAATTTTCCTTTAGATTGTATTGAAGAAATCAAAAAAGGGCGCAAGGGGGGAGATTGCGTGCAAATTGTGCATGACTACAAGTTACAAGATTGTGGCGTGATTTGCTATGAGAGCAAACGCACTCAAAGTTTTAATGAGGAGTGGATCGAGAAATTTAAACAGGACATGCGCGAGGCTAAGGCGCATATCGGAGTGTTGGTAACCCAAGTCCTACCTAAATCGATGGAGCGCATGGGGCTGTATCAGGGAGTCTATATCTGCACTTTTCAAGAGTTTAAGGGACTTTGTGGGATTTTGCGCCAGATGATTATCGATCGCGCATGGGCACAGAAGAGTCAAGAGCACAGAGGAGATAAGATCCACGAGCTCTATAATTACCTAGTAGGTCCAGAATTTGCCAAAGAGGTGGAAAATGCCCTCTTGACCTTTCGAGAAATGCAAACAGATTTGGAGAAAGAAAAGCAAGCGATGGAAAAGCTCTGGGCTAAACGGCATAAACAAATCCAAAAGATTGCCGCTATCACAGCGCGCACACGCGGCTCCATTGAGGGGATTGCAGGCAATGCGATTGCGCCTATTGAAGCCCTAAAATTGGGGGTGGAGTAGTTAATTTTTAGTGAAAGTGCCAACAAAGACACCCACCCATGTCGTAGCAATAACATAGGGGTTCCGTATTGTTCAGACTCCCCATAACTAAAGTTGGGGGCTTGGGCTTTAGCGCGCAATCGGTGAGCCCCTATCATTAGAACAGGGGCTCAAAAAAGGGCTGGTTTTTCCCTTAACATCAATATCAAAGGGTGTTTTGGGCATAAGGCCTAAAGTCTTGGTATTCATCTGTGGCCGTGTTATAAAAGCGGGCGTTGAGGGGGTGGAGCGCGTCCCTGATGTCTGTGGAGGTGGCGCGTGCTAAGTCAGTGGCATTGCTTTTAAAGACAATGCGATACTGGCATTCACCCACTACAAAATCCGTTTCACGCGCGATACTGGACAACCTTTTGAGATTATTGACAAAAATAATGAAATGTTGGTCATTGTCAATGGCAAGTTCTAAAAAAGCCTTAAACTGCTTGAGCTGCCCTTCGCGCTCGCTGTGTAGGTCGCTGGCATCATCAAGCGAATCGATGAGAATCAAGCTCCCGGGCTCTAAATTCTCTACAAACATCTGTGCGCTGGTGTGGGTGGGGGCGATACCATAATCTTGTAGGGCGGGCATGTGTGCGCCTAAAGATCTGTTAGCATGATAGTAGTAAAGCTTTTTGCCCAAAGTTTGGGCATTCCTGCCAATGATCTTAAGCCAGTTGAGCTGGGCTTGCAGGTCCGCGCCCACGATGAGTAAATGCGCGCCCCGATTTGCCCCAAAACAGAGCACAAAGTCTTTTTGTTCGTAATCCACGCCCACGCCCAGCTGTAGGCTTGTGCCTTGCAACTCAAGCACTTCAGGCATATAAATGGGCTCTTCACCATTGTAGAGTTTGTGGGGGACTTCTTGCAAAGCGCGCTCCCTAGCCTCTTTATTGGTTTTGAGAATAAAGTCAGGGAGTTTTTCATTAGCGGCATAGGGAATCACCATGTGCGTGTGCGAGTCAGGAGAGCCACCACTGTTATTATAAATCGCCTCCGGGCTTCCCTTTGGCAAACTTGTTTGCATGGTATAAGGAATGGTTAAAATCCGATCCACATCATCCGCATCCATCGCCAAAGCCATGCGGTTGCCAATTTGAGCTTTTAGTTGATCGGGAATACTAGAGTCTCGCAAAGTTTGGGTAGAAAAAACGAGGTGTATCCCATAACTGCGCCCTTTTTTGAGCAAGGCGGTTAAGAGTTGCTCGACCTTATCGCTCTCTTTACCTATTCCGGCAAATAAAACCTGAAACTCATCAACGATCATCACCATTCTAGGCATGATCTCTTGAATCCGTGTGCGGTATTCCTTGAAGTCTTTGACGCGGTTGGATTTAAAGACATCTGAGCGGCGCGTCATCTCAGCATTGAGCCACTCTAAAAAGGTGATCCCATAAGACACCGAACTTTGCACGCTCACTAGCATAGCATGCTCTAAAGTGGGATTAGCATAAGCGTTAAACTCTACGCCCTCTTTGTAATCTAGCAAGAATAAGCGCAATTCATCGGGGGAATAGTAAAAAGCCAAGTTTTGGATCAAGACATTTAAAAAATTGGATTTCCCGCTCCCACTGCGCCCGCACACTAAAGTATGGTGCTGGGTTTGATCGCCTCCGATCTCAAATAACACCTCTCTATGGTCCTTGTCCCAACCAATGGGCACGCTCACAATATGCGTGCTATTTTTACTCCAAAATTCCTCTGCTTGTTGTAACGCGCTCACCTCGCGCTTGATTTGCTTGCGCTCGCTGTAATAATGCGCCACCTCTTTAGCAAAGGCGTTTAAATGCTCTTGAGAGGTGCTTGAATCGTGTAATACTTTGAGATTGAGATGTTTCAAATCTATGGGCGGGGCTTCAAAGCATTGCCCATATTGTTCTAAAGTCTTATTTAAAGAGAGGTCCTCTTTGGAGCATTCCTCCTTTTCGCTGTGGCTGTAAATGAAGCATAGCACCCCATTAGCCGCGCCAAAACGCACCAAGTGTTGCAAATACACCCGACTTTGTGAATCTAGGGCATCCACCCCACTTAAAAACAGGGCACGCACCTCTAAGCGATCGGCATTGTGGCGGTTGTAATCCATAAAATCTTTGTAGCCCGCTAATTTTTCCTGTAAATTGGTCTTTAGATATTCATAAAGGTCTTTTAGGGCTTGCTTGATCTCATCACTCTCGGTTAGAATTTTTTGCCCATAGATGAAATCGTGATCTTTTTTTAAAAGCCGCCGTGCCAGCGCAAACACTCCGCCTAATTGCAACGCATCCACCAAGACCACTTGTAAATGGGTGAGGGGGATGGTAGAAACTAGACGCAAAAAAGCTTCGCGTAAAAATCTAGGCGTGTTTGGGCTATTGCCATAGAGGGCGGGCGGAGGGAAGGAATAGGTTTTAGGGACAAAGAATTTTTCAAAGCTCTCCTCTAAGCCTTGTGGGGTGTTTTCGCCCACTTCCAACACACCCAGAGCTAGAAACTCAGGGTAGCTTTGGCTTTCATTAATGGCAAGTTTTCCGCCTAACTGGGGTTGGTTAGCACGAATCACATCCCTAGCCCGACTCACTTCCTTATAACTTTCTTCAATTTTAAATAGGGGACTATTTTCAAAGCGCACCTGAGCCACAGCGCGATCTAAACCTTGTAAAGCAGTGTTCAACATATTTATCCTTTTATCCAGCTTGAGAGACCAAGGATCGCGCTTGAGCCAAGCGGCTTTCAATCGCACTCGTGCGACGATTAGCCTCAAATTCGCATTCCTCTAAGCGGTGGCATAATTTGAGCATGGGTTCAAACACTTCTGTGCTCAATCTGTGTCCCAACACATCATCCATCGCCTCTAATAACGCACTCTGAATCTGTTTGCACTCGTGGGTGCTACCATCATAAAATTTATACATCCAACACTCCTAAAGACTCTCTAGCTTTTTTAAAAACATGGCAAAATCAATTAAAGGGATTTTATCGCCCGTATCACTGTCTAAAAAATGCACTTTGTTTGTGGCTGTGTCGAGCAAAAAATAACCCCCATAACCATCGCTCCCAAAGACAATTTGACCAGCTCCTAGGTGTTCTTTTAAAGTTTCCATGAAAAACGCAAAGAGACATTTGCCCTCTGTGTTGAAATTAAGCACATTTTTAAACTGGTAGCTACGCGTGCCAATGCTAAAATTGCGCTTGTGTGGAATGGCGTTGTTTGCCCGTCTTAAAAATTCTACGAATTCAGGGCTAAACTCTACATGGGCGTGAGCTTGTGCCGTCTCTAGCCCGGAATCTTCTAAGGGCACAACAAATTCCCAATCACTCACACTTGTGTTTTGTATTGTTGCCATAGTGGGTATCCTTTCGTGTGGGGGACTCTGAGTAAAACTTCTTCGCGCACTAATTGCAAATTGCCCAAAGGCGGGTTGCCATCAAAATGCCACAAATAGCCCTTGGGGGTTAGCCCCTTGTGGATTTGTAATCTTTCTTCCTCATCAAAGAGCTCTTGCAAGTTTGGTTGTTCCTCTAGGGCTTTTTGAAGAGCCTTGATCCCATAGAAATGGTGCACAGATTTATCCGCATCCAAGTCTTTAAGTGCGATAGTAGTCGCAAAGACGGCTGGAAAAATGGGCAAATGATACTCACTAAAGGGCACGCCCATGTCATTGTTTTCACCCCGTATAAATTCCTCTTTACGCGCTTCTAAAAGCTCTTGATAGCGGGCGTTGGCTTGCTCTATGTCAATTTGTGCGTTGGCTTGTTCTAGCTGGCTTTGTAAGTCTGCCACTTGTTGCATGAGTTGTTGAAACTCTGGGGGTGGGATGCTGTAGCGTTCCTCAACAAGCTCTGTTGCCATTTCTAAGCGTTGGCATAGCGCGTTGTGCTCCTCATCATAGGCGATGAGTAATTGCTTGGTTTCCTCCCAAGTTTCCTGTAAGAGGCTTTCAAGGTTTTTTACCTCCTCTTGGAAGATCTGTACTGCCTGCTCGAGGGGTGGTATTTTTCTCTCGCAATCCTCCCGCTTGGCTTTGGCAATCTCCAATGCCGCAGTAGCTGCTGCCACAGCAGCGAAACGCGCGGGCGGTGGAATGAACATGGCTCCTGCTAAAGCTAACTTAAGTCCCATCTCAGTATTCCTAGCTAAGTTTAACGCGCTACGCGCTTGGCTTAACTTGCTCTGTGCGTTTTGGTACTCCTGACAAACCTTGTTATAGTGCTCTTGCATGGCTTGCCCAAGTGCCTTTGTCTTCTCCTGCAAACCATCGCGAAACAATCTAATGGTGTGGACAACTTGGCGCGCCTGCTCGGTGTTGACATTTGCGGTTAGCATGGTTAGCGGTTGCGCTTATTGGCATACTCTTCGAGGATATTAGCTTCC
This sequence comes from Helicobacter salomonis, assembly GCF_900197775.1. Classification (NCBI taxonomy): domain Bacteria; kingdom Pseudomonadati; phylum Campylobacterota; class Epsilonproteobacteria; order Campylobacterales; family Helicobacteraceae; genus Helicobacter; species Helicobacter salomonis. The sequence continues at coordinate 5,246 of NZ_FZMA01000072.1, read as the reverse complement.
TCATGAAGCCAGCGCGCCTGCTCATCCGCTTCAGCATTGAAACGGCTTAAAAACACCTCTAAATCCTTCAAGGTATTCTCAAAACTCCGCGTTTGATCGTCATCCCATGTGTCGCACAACTTGTGAAACTCGCCATTTAAACTCCTGACATTATCGCCAAGATCGCTGGTAAAACGCTGTAAATAGTGCGCAAAATCCCTAATTTCCCGATAATCCGCATGTGCTTGCATGTGCACTCCTTAAAATTTTTTCCCACCCCACCGCCCTTAAAATTAGTGGTTGGGTTCTTCGCCCTCTTTAGGCGCACCTTCGCCTCCATCCGTCTTGACTTTAAGGGGAGTGTCGCGCGCTTGGGGGAGCGACTCTTTTTTGGGTTTTTTACCCGAATAACGCTCAGTTTCGCGCATTTGATCCTCCTGCCATGCCGATAACTCTGTATTTTGGCTTGGGCGGGGGCTCTCGTATTTGATCTCTTGTAATTCTAAACACGCGTTAGTGTGTAAAAGCAAACTTCCGCCCTCCAACATCCGCCCCATAGAATCCTCTAAACTCACGCGTAATTGGTGTTGGCGATCCAAAATATCTAGTAGATCGCGCATGTGTTGGCGATTCCAAAGGCTTCTTTGATTTAATTGTGGCTGGAAGTGGGGGTTATCTAGCAAACTAGGGTCTTTGTTATCCCACACAAAGGCAAAGTCTTTGGCTTTATTTGCCTCAATGTTGTAACGCTCTATAAAATCCTCCCAAAAGTCCGCCTCGAGCGTCTCCAAACACACAAAGAGCAGTTTTGTCCCCGTGTGTTTGAAAACACAGACTTGGTTTTTAAACAACACAAACGCATAGGCATAGCTATTCATGACCGCTCCCTAGTCTAAATGGATTTCTTCGCTCTCATACAAACTCGCCCCCTCTTTGTCAAAAATCCCCACCTTGATCGTGTCGGTGTTCACGCTCACCACTTTCAACAACGCCTCACTATATTCCTCATCCAAGTGGATAGTGCGCCGACTGCTCTCATGGATTGCCATCTGGTTAGAAGTGGCTTTAGGTTTGTCGGTGTAGAAAATCTCCACGCTATCCCCCTCAAATTCCTCAAACAATTCCACCCATGCGCCCACTTGCATTTCGCGCTTGTTGATCAGTAATTGGAAATGGCGTTTTTTCTCATAGCCCAAGTGGAATTTAAATTGAGGTCCGGTGTCTGCGCACACTTCAGAGCAAATGCGAATCCCCCCTCTGGGGCGATCGCGGCTATCCAACAAGCCAAAGACTACCCCTGTTTTACAGGTAACCTTGCGATGGGGCGCGCTCTCTGGGTCGTGCCCGGTGAGTTCTTTAATCTTGGCATCGGCCTCAGGTGTGCCTAGTGGGGGGTAAAGCTCAAAGACAATGTCTTCGGGCTCTTTATTGCTAATTTGTTGGCTTTGGCGGTGTTTAAAGGCAGCTCTTTCTTTTTCCGCTTCTTTTAAGAAAAGTTCCTTTACCAAAGGCGAGCGACTCGCATTACCAGCTAGGAAAATATGCACGGTGGTGGCGTTTTTCATCTTTTCGGAGGCGACTCTAAGAGCGTGGAAAAAGTTTTCCACCCCTAAACCAATTTCCTTTTTAAGAGTTTCTAACAGGGCTTCATAATTGATTTTCAGCTCGGCGTTATCATCTCCCCCATCGATTTGGAAAAGATTGAGATCGAGCATTTCCTCTTTTAATTCCTCATGTTCGGTATTCAAATTTTCCATAAAGGGGCGCAATTCGTGAGCAATGGTTTGCAAATTGCGCCGCCCTTCCCTAGAATTGCTGAGCAAATTCCGTAATTGTTGCGTGTCCATGCGGCTAGGATCGTAATTGGGCGTGGCGATCACAAATTTTTTAGCGCGCATGGCCTCTAAATTCTCTTTAAAAACTTGGAGGGCCAAAAGTTCTAAAAGATTTTCTCCTCCTAAATACTTCATCCCCTCCGGGTTAAAGTGGTGCAACTCAAAGGCATATTTAGGATCTGTGCTCTCCTCCCACACCCCAAAGTCAAAATCTGTCGTGCCTCCGCCAAAATCAAAAACCCCGTAATTGATCGCATCGCTCGCGCTGATTTGATCAAAGCCAAAGGCTTGCAACGCACTGATGGCATAGGCGGCTGGCTCGCTCGCGCGCAACTCTACACGCAATTTTTCCTGCTTTTCCTCCCCTTTTTTGTTTTTGTATTTATCAAAAATCCCATGAGGCAAGGATTTTCTAATCCCGCGCTCAAAGCTACTACGGATGCGCTCGGCTTGATCTTTTTCGTATTTGACCGGGTAGGATAAAAAGTAAGTTAGATACACCCCGCCCGTGTCAAGCATGTTATTGATATAACGCCCCAAAATATAGGCATAAATTTCAATGGGGTTGGGTTTGCCCACGCCATAATCTGACAAATCGCCCAAATCCCAAGGCTGTTTGTCTAGATCCATAACCTTAAATTCATTGCCCGAAGTCCCCGCCCATTGCTTGAGCTTGTAAAAAAAGCGGTAATAGTCATTGCCCTCCGCACCTTTAAAGTTTTCAAACGCTCCGTGCGCGATATTGAGATCGTCAATGTTTGTAAAGGGGCGGTGTTGAAGCGCGCCATATTCTTGGCAAAATTTCTTATAACGCCTAAATTCCATAAAGGTTGGGTTTTCGTAGTCGCGATCTAGGGCTTCCCCGGTGGTGTCCTTTGTGCCAATGGAGATCAGATTTTTATATCCCTGTTGGTCTAAGTAAGCTGCTGTGGTGCTTTTTGTCCCAAAGTCGATCGCCACTTGCACTTTCTTAATGTCGCCCTTTGAGAGGGGGTGGCGGGCTTGTAGGGGGGTGTCGAATTCAAAGGTGGTAACTTGGGGGTTGATAGTGGTTTTTTTGGGGTTATCTTCAGTAACACTTGGGTAAATGTCCCAGTGCCCAGAGTTGGGGTCTTCTAAGAGGGTGGGGTTATAGGCATCCACGCCAATGGCAATATGATCCACTTTTAACAACCACTTTTTAAACTCCTCAAAGGCTTCCTTTTCGATCTTGATTCGTTGGGCTTTAAAAGAAGCCTTTACCCGATTTAACTGCTCCTCTGTTACAAAGCGGATACCGCCCTCTTGCCAAGTTTTTAACTCCTCCATGATCTTTAAAATCTCTGCGGAGGGGTATTCAGGGTTGGCGTTGATGATGGTCTCTAGCATTTCATAAAAGCGTTTTTTAGACTCGTCATTGATGCTACTCTTAAAATTGTCTTTCGCCTCTTTGAGGGTGATGGCAAGTTTTCTTTGCAACTCTTTAAAACTCTCTTGAAACGCCTTACCTTCCTTGCTCAATGCGCGTAATTTTTGGGCTAGAGGGTGTTGCGCACTCAGGCTCAAAGAATTTAGGGTTAGTTTGGTGTCTTTTAAATCCAAAATATTTCCTTTCTTAGGGTTTTGTTTAGGTTTTTGTTTGAAACAGCGAAAAAAGCGGCACAGCCACAGACGCTTAGCACACATCTACGAGGCTTTTGTGCTTGATCTTGCCCTCTTCCTTGTAACCTTGAAAGAGGACCTTGATCACACTACCCTGTATGCTCTGACTGGTGTCGCGCATTTGGCAGAGTTGCGGGTCAAATTTGTCGCCCTCTTGGACTTGCAAGCGTTCTAAACGCCCGGGCAAGGGCATGGCAAAGAGGGTTTCAAAGAAGTCGATCAAAATGTCTTGATCTGCCGGGTTTTTGGCAATTTCTTTAGCGATCACTTCGAGGATAAAGGGCGGATTTTTAAAGAGTTTGGAAAAGAGGAGGGCGCTAACATCTGATTCGGGGGCGATCTCCAAACGCCTAGCAATTGTGGGCGATTGGTGCACCAAAGCCTGCAAATTTAAAAGGGGGTCTAGGCGGGCGTAGCGTTGTTGTAGCCCTTGCAACTTTGCCTCTAGCTCTTGTGTTTGCTTTGTTTGTGCTTCCACATTAGTTTTTAGCTGTGCATTTTGGTCGTTTAAACCCCTGATCTGTTCCTCTTTTTGGCTCACTTGTTCTTTAAGGGTGCTGATTTCTGCGCTATCTTTTTGCGCCTGCGCTTTAAGCCCTGTAATCTCAGTTTCCTTGTTTTTTAGTGCCGTGTTGAGGCTTGCGCGCTCCTTTTCTAAATCTGCCTTCTCTTTTCGCGTTGCTCCGAGTTGTGTATTAAGATCGTCTTTTTGGGTGCTTAGGTCGTTTTTTTCTGTTTCTAGGTTTTTGATTTTAATAAGTTGGCGATCACTCATTCCGTTTAAACGAGTGATTTCACCCTCTAACTCTTTTTTCTTATCTTCATGCGCCTTTTTGGCACTTTCAAGCCCTTTCTCTAAATCCTCTTTGGCGTCTTTAAGCTCCCCTTTTAACTCTTTTATTTCCTTCTCGCGCTTTTCAACTTTCTTGTTTAACGCCTTGATCTTGGCTTTCTTTTTACTCATTTGCAGTTGTAGCTCCTCTAAGAGTGTCCGGGGTTTGGTATTTAGTGCCTCTAATTCGTGTGGTTCTAAAAGTGCCCGTTCTTCATCATCAAGTTCTGTTTCTAAATCTTGGGCTCTGATGATTGTTTTGAGTTGGTTTTCCAGTTCGTTGAGTTGGGCTTCAGGGTCGCTAGAATCGGTTTTAGACAAGCGAAGAATCCCAAAAATTTTATCCCCAAAGCTCTTGTTTTTTTCCCGCTCTATTTCTAAAACCCTTTGCAAATCTTGATAAAGCTTGCTATTTAGAATGTCCGTTGTGGGCTTGGGTTCTGGTGTTTTGAGCGTAAGATTGACAATGGCTTGGATAGTGCGCTGGATTTTGTCTTGCTGCTCTTTAAGACTTAAGCAACGATATGTTACCTCTGTACCCAAGACAATTTTTGCAAGATCTTCAATGAAAACTTCAAGACCTGCTAATTTGCTCTCTATTTCCTCTTTGGGCTTGGCAGAAGTGGGGTTGGGGTACCCGCACGGCTGAGATACATGTTGAGAACAATCTTGGAATTTTAAAGGGGGTGAGTTTTCTTGTGGGGTGCAGTCTACAGTTTGGCTAGCAGAGTCTACCCCCCCCCCCCCTCCCCCCCCCCCCCGCTTCACACACAGTCTACCCCCCCCAACCCATCGGCCCACCCCCACACCGAGGCAGGCGGCACACCCCCCCCAACCAACCCACCCACACCAAACACACCTACTACCCAAAAAACAAAAAACAACACACCATCGACGACTCTAATCCTATACAATATAAACAATACACTCATACAACATATTCATCACTTCTTCTATAA
>NZ_FZMA01000032.1:0-1516 GCF_900197775.1 Helicobacter salomonis | reverse complement strand
CAAATGGGCAATGACGAATTCAGTGCCCAATACCAACAAGAACCCATTGCTCTAGCTGGGGGCTATTTTGAAGAAGAGCATTACCACAATGTCTATTTACACCAATTAGGCACACTCAATACCTTCCTCTTTGTAGACAATGCTTTGAGCCTCAAACAGAGTGCAGATAATCGCGCCATTGTAGTGGTGGGAGTAGAAAACTACAAGCAGAGCGCGCGCTATTGTGTCTTAGATTGTTTCTGTGGGATTTGGAGTGAGGAAGACACGATTAATCACATTCTACAAGCCAAGCAGCAATACCCCCAAGCCAAGACCTATATTGAGAGTGAGGCAGGGGGGCTCGTGCTGCACCGCTTACTCATGGTCGAATTGGTCAAATTCAACCAACAGGCCAAGGAGGGCAACAAGCCCCTACTCAATGACTATGTCTATTGCTACACGCCCAGTCGTAAGGTGAGCAAGGTAGAGAAAATCAAAGCCATGCGCCCCTACTACAACACGGGCTTTCTAGTTTTTAGCCATGCCTGCCAAAATCAAGAGCAACTCAAAAAAGAGCTTTTTAGCTTCAATCCTGATAGACCTTATAAACAAGATGATTGTATCGATGCTCTAGCTAGTTGTTTGAACCACTCCGAGGTCAAAGCCCCTTTTGCCCCTAAGCAAGAGATCACACAGGGTAGAAATCCCTTTAAACCTAGGCCGACATGGAGGGTTTAGGGGAAGTTTGTTGTTTTAAGATTTTTGGGCTACAATGGTGTTAGTGGTCTTCCCCGCCCCTTAAGGGCGGAGATGGTTTTAATATAATGGTTGGGCAAGAACCACTAAAACCAGTAACACCACGAATAATTTCATGGTAGGGTCTCCTTTCCAGGAGGCCACCCACTGCACTCCTCGACCCGCTTATCAAGCTACTCCAAATCGCCCAAAGAAGATACCTACCACTGTAAGACGCATTCTACCCTAAAGGGCCTTAATCCTCTTAGCTTAGTCCTACCGCTTAATAGTTTAGAATAACGCTTTGGCTTTAGGCATGGGGTTACTTCATTGTGGCGTTCCCCGTGCTAGTGTGTGCATTCTGCACACACACAGATGCCAAGTTTCCCCTTAACTCGCGTTTTACTACCGCTTAATAGTTTAGATAACGGTTACTGCTCCGTATCACGCGTTTTTAACCCTTGTTTCTCTTTTCATTTCTGATTATCCTACCCCCATAAAGGGGTAAAATGGCAACTTTAGATTTTAAGAGATTAGCTGCAGATGGTATTGACAAGCGTAGAGTGCAATACCAAAGAGGGTTTAACACAGAGCCCCATGCTATATAAACTGCCTAAATTTCACCTCACAACTCCAAATGATGCGCGCTAGGATACTTCTGCCACTCTGAGCCTTTGGGCTTCTTGTTATCCTGCTCTTCTATGGCCTGCACTTGGCTGATTTCCTCACTGGTGGTGTGGGCCTGTACTAGAGCCCCTTGTTGGGAGTACTTCTGGGCTTTGGCTTGCAATTCTAAGATTTG
>NZ_FZMA01000027.1:0-3145 GCF_900197775.1 Helicobacter salomonis | reverse complement strand
GCTATCATACAAAGTGTTGTACAAGATGATATTGACTAACTAGCCCCACAACTAAAGCTAGGGGGTGGGGGGTAAAAAGAGATCCGTCAAACCCCCTTGCTCGTTAAATACTCCTCATAACTGCCTTTAAAATCCACCACTTTTGCGCCCTTATTGGTGGGGATGAGCTCAATAATGCGATTAGCATACGCGCTAATAAGTTCGCGATCGTGGCTGACACAAATCACCGCTCCCTCAAACTTATACAACGCCTCGCCCAGCGCGATGATCGCCTCTAGGTCTAAATGGTTGGTGGGCTCATCCAGCACCAAAAAATTGCCCCGCTCTAGCATGATCTTGGATAAAACCATGCGGTGCTTCTCCCCCCCACTTAAAGCACTCACACTCTTTTCTTGCTCCGCCCCACTAAAAAGCATGCGCCCTAAAGCGTTACGCACCTCTCCACTCTCAATCTTTTTATTGAAGTTAAAAAGCCATTGATACAAACTCTCCTCCCCTTGAATGCTCTCGCTCACATCTTGAGGAAAATAGCCCCTCTGCGTGGTCGCACCCCATTTCACACTCCCACTATCCGGGGCTAACTCCTCGACCAAGATTTTACACAGCGTGCTCTTGCCCACCCCATTAGGTCCGATCAAAGCGATTTTATCCTTTGGGGCGATTTTAAGACTGACATTCTTAAGCACCACCAAATCCCCATAGGATTTAGAAATTTGGCTGCACTCTAGGGCTTCATTGCCAATGGCACGGTGGGGCTTAAAGAGAATGCTGGGATCGCGCCGACTTGAAACCTCAATACTTTGAATATCCAGCTTTTCTAATTGCTTTTGGCGGCTAGTAGCTTGGCGCGCTTTACTCGCATTAGCTGAAAAGCGCGCAATGAAGCGTTCTAGCTCCTCTTTTTCCTTGAGCTTTTTATTGCGTTCGGCTTCCTTTTGCTTGGCTATGAGAGTGGAGGCGATATACCAATCGTCATAATTGCCGCTAAATTCCCGCAGGGTGTTAAAATCCAAATCTAAAATGTGCGTGCACACGGCGTTTAAAAAGTGGCGATCGTGGCTGATGATCACCATCGTGCCTTCATGGCGTTTGAGATTCTCTTCTAGCCAAGCGATCGCGTTTAAATCTAGGTTATTGGTGGGCTCATCTAGGAGCAAAACATCGGGCTTAGGAAACAACACTTGAGCTAAGAGGATTTTGAATTTATCACTACTGGGCAGGCTTTGCATCAAGTCATTGTGCCGATTAGCAGGAATACCCAAATCCTCTAAGATTTTTTCCACCACCACTTCACATTCATAAAGCGGGTCTTCTTGCACGCAGATCATCTCTAGCTCAGCTAAACGGACATTGACCTTATCATCACTCAAATCCGCGTTTGCATAGAGCTTTTCTTTTTCCTTAAGCGCGTCATAGAGGGTTTTATTGCCCATGAGCACCGCATCTTTTAAGCTAAACTCTTCAAAGGCATATTGATCTTGACCCAAAACTCCCAGCTTTAACCCTGAACCTAGGCTAATCTCTCCACCGCTGGGCTCAATTTCCCTAGCTAAAATCTTTAAAAAGGTGCTCTTGCCCGCCCCATTGGCTCCGATGAGTCCGTAGCGTTTGTGCGCGTCTAATTTGAGATTGACATTTTCAAAGAGCTTTTTGGTGGCATAGCGCATGCTAACTTGGGTGGCTTGTAACATGATGATCCTAGTTTTTGTCCCAAGTATAACTACTTTACATGAAAACTTGCCTTTTTAAGTTTGTGCAAAACTTGGATCATAGTGTGTGGCTTGTTGGGCGCGCAGGAAGTCGGTAACTCTATCGATCTCTTCCTCTGTGGTGTAGGGGGCATGTAGGCGTTGTAGCTGGTTATTTTGCATCAACAGCATATCCCCTTTCCCTAAGAGATTTTGTGCTCCATCGCCATCTAAGATAATGCGCGAATCGATTTTAGACCCCACTTTAAAGCTCAATCTTGTGGGCAAATTAGTTTTAAGAAGTCCGGTAAGCACATCCACGCTGGGGCGTTGGGTGGCGATGATGAGATGAATTCCGCACGCGCGCCCCATTTGGGCAATGCGGATAATGGGAGCTTCGACTTCCCTGCCTCCTACCATCATTAAATCGGCTAATTCGTCAATCACAATCACCAAAAAGGGTAGTTTCTCCGCGTTTTTGGCATTATAACCCTCCAAATTCTTGACACGCAAAGCACCCATGCAGGTGTAGCGCCGTTCCATCTCCTGCACCGCACTTTTAAGTGCGCTGATGGCTTGGGTGGGGTCGGTGAGAATGGGCGTGATGAGGTGGGGAATATCCGCGTAAGTGCTAAATTCTACGCGTTTAGGATCGATGATGAGCAAGCGGAGTTGTGCGGGTGTGTTTTTATAGAGCAGGGAGAGTAACATGGCGTGTAACCCCACACTCTTTCCACTCCCAGTCGTGCCTGCAATGAGCAAGTGGGGTAAGGTGGCTAAATCCAGCACAAAAACCTCCCCGCGTGTGTCCTTGCCTAAAGCTAGAGCGAGTTGATAGGGGGTTTGACTAAAAATGGGGTCTTCTAGGATTTCTCTTAAGCAAATGGGATCACTTGTATCTCTAGCAATTTCAAATCCCATCACATCTCTACCCTGAATGGGAGCATGGATGCGCATGGATTGGGCGCACAACGCCATTGCCAAGTCATCAGAGAGTCCCATAATTTTACTCACTTTAACATGCGTGGCAGGGCGGAACTCAAAGGTGCTCACCACTGGCCCTACACAGGTGCGCACAATCTCTCCCTCAATTTTGAACATGCGTAGTTTGCTCAAGAGATTTTGCGCCTGTGTTTGGATTTGATCAGGGGTGTGTTTAGGAGGAGTGGGAGAATTGAGCAAGTTTGTGCTGGGCAGTGTAGAGGCACTTTGGGGAGGATTAGAATCTTTGGGGGCATTTTGGGGAGTTGGAGGGAATTCTTGAGGGATTTCTGAACTCTGCAAGGATCGGCGTTGTTGGAGTAAATCCATATAAGCCCCCATGGGCGTAGAAGGTGTGGAAGTTCTTGGCGCGAGTTCCACCCCGTAGTTTTGAGGTGGAGGAGCCGGGTTGTTTTGGGGGGGCTGTGTGGGGGGGTGGTAGGGCGTTACCTTGACTTTAAAGGAAGATGCAGGAG
>NZ_FZMA01000020.1:0-1534 GCF_900197775.1 Helicobacter salomonis | reverse complement strand
AGAGCCAGTTTAGGATAAACTTAACTTTATGGAGAGTTTGATCCTGGCTCAGAGTGAACGCTGGCGGCGTGCCTAATACATGCAAGTCGAACGATGAAGCCTAGCTTGCTAGGTGGATTAGTGGCGCACGGGTGAGTAACGCATAGATGACATGCCCTTTAGTTTGGGATAGCCACTAGAAATGGTGATTAATACCAAATACTACCCTACGGGGGAAAGATTTATCGCTAAAGGATTGGTCTATGTCCTATCAGCTTGTTGGTGAGGTAAAGGCTCACCAAGGCAATGACGGGTATCCGGCCTGAGAGGGTGAACGGACACACTGGAACTGAGACACGGTCCAGACTCCTACGGGAGGCAGCAGTAGGGAATATTGCTCAATGGGCGCAAGCCTGAAGCAGCAACGCCGCGTGGAGGATGAAGGTTTTAGGATTGTAAACTCCTTTTGTCAGAGAAGATAATGACGGTATCTGACGAATAAGCACCGGCTAACTCCGTGCCAGCAGCCGCGGTAATACGGAGGGTGCAAGCGTTACTCGGAATCACTGGGCGTAAAGAGTGCGTAGGCGGGGTTGTAAGTCAGATGTGAAATCCTATGGCTTAACCATAGAACTGCATTTGAAACTACAACTCTGGAGTGTGGGAGAGGTAGGTGGAATTCTTGGTGTAGGGGTAAAATCCGTAGAGATCAAGAGGAATACTCATTGCGAAGGCGACCTGCTGGAACAATACTGACGCTGATTGCACGAAAGCGTGGGGAGCAAACAGGATTAGATACCCTGGTAGTCCACGCCCTAAACGATGGATGCTAGTTGTTGGGGGGCTTTGTCCCCCCAGTAATGCAGCTAACGCCTTAAGCATCCCGCCTGGGGAGTACGGTCGCAAGATTAAAACTCAAAGGAATAGACGGGGACCCGCACAAGCGGTGGAGCATGTGGTTTAATTCGACGATACACGAAGAACCTTACCTAGGCTTGACATTGAAGGAATCTGCTAGAAATAGCGGAGTGTCTAGCTTGCTAGACCCTGAAAACAGGTGCTGCACGGCTGTCGTCAGCTCGTGTCGTGAGATGTTGGGTTAAGTCCCGCAACGAGCGCAACCCTCTTTCTTAGTTGCTAACAGGTTATGCTGAGCTCTCTAAGAATACTGCCTGCGTAAGCAGGAGGAAGGTGAGGACGACGTCAAGTCATCATGGCCCTTACGCCTAGGGCTACACACGTGCTACAATGGGGTGCACAAAGAGATGCAATGCCGCGAGGCTGAGCCAATCTTAAAAACATCTCTCAGTTCGGATTGCAGGCTGCAACTCGCCTGCATGAAGCTGGAATCGCTAGTAATCGCAAATCAGCCATGTTGCGGTGAATACGTTCCCGGGTCTTGTACTCACCGCCCGTCACACCATGGGAGTTGTGTTTGCCTTAAGTCAGGATGCTAAAGTAGCTACTGCCCACGGCACACACAGCGACTGGGGTGAAGTCGTAACAAGGTAACCGTAGGTGAACCTGCGGTTGGATCACCTCCTTTCTTAGAGAA
>NZ_FZMA01000026.1:0-25640 GCF_900197775.1 Helicobacter salomonis | reverse complement strand
GTTTATCCTAAACTGGCTCTTGTGTTGTGGATTTCTCCACGCCACAAAATTAAGTTACTCTGTATTAGACAAGTTGTGTCAATAACTAGAGTTCTTTAGCCAAAAACAAAAATCAAAAACAAATTTTGGCTACAAGACTCTCTTGCTTAAATGTCAAAGATCGTTGCGCACGAAGTCTTGGCTTTTTCAACAGCCTTAACTTTGGCAAAACGCGATTATAGGGTAGAAAAGCTTAAGGGGGGCTGAAAGTATCATGAGGCGTTAGACAAAGCTAAGCCCTCCCAAAAATTTACCATTTTTACCCACAAATGGGTTAAACTTCAGCAAAAAGGCACAACATGCTGATAATGATTGGGGCGACCCTTTTGGCAGTAGGGGTAACTTTTTACTATATCCTCAAAAAACAGCATCCGATCTTTGTGTTTCTATGTGCCGGCTTGGTATTGTTGCTCGTGGGGCATTACCTCACGGGCACAGCTATTCCAAACACCCCACCGGCGCATAGCTTCGGGCAGCTTCTCTTAAACGCTTTCGCCTTCATCGCCTTCACCTTTAAAAAGCAGTTGGGCGGTGTGGGGCTCATCATCATGAGCGTGGCAGGTTTTGCTGCCTACATGAAGCATATACACGCCTCTGCCAAACTCGCCTACCTAAGCAACCGCCCCCTTGGCAAAATCCGCAATAAATATTTAGTCTTAAGCGGGACTTTTGTCGTGGGTATGGGTTTAAAAATTGTGATCTCTAGTTATACCGGGCTTTTGCTCTTGCTCTTAGCGTGCATTTATCCCGTACTACTTGCGTTAAAGATCCGCCCCGTTACCGCCGTGTGCGTGTTGTCTTTGATTGCCCTGGATTATGGTCCCAAAGATGGTAATACTATCAACATGGCAGACATGGTAGGACAAAAGGACAACATCGTGGGGCTTTTCTTGCACCATCAAGTGTGGGTGGTGCTTTCTTACACGATCGTGATCGCCCTTTTGATCCCCTTTTACTTTGCATGGATAGACAAAAACGACTTGGCTAAAAACCGCCTATGCGCCCCCATAGAAAACTTAGAGATCACAAACCCCCCATGCCCAAGTTTTTATATTTTGTTCCCATGGTTTCCCGTGTTCTTGCTTTTTGGGGGGTATTTTATAGGGATCAAATTGGATGTGGTGAGCGCAAATTTCATCAGCATTGCGGTGGTCTTCCTTGTGGAGTTTATCCGCTATAGAGACGCTAAAAGGTTGGGGGCTGGGATGGCGGTGATTTTGCAAGCAATGGGGGAAATTTTCGTGAGCGTGGTGAGCATAATCATCGCTGCAAGCGTCTTTGCCACAGGGCTTAAGAGTTTGGGCGGGATTGCTCTTTTAACCCAAAGTTTGGGGGGCTTGCAAGGGCATGGGGACTTATGGGTTGTGGGGCTTGTGATGACTCTTTTAGCGTTCATGGTCTATGGCTTTGCGGTGGTAATGGGCAGTGGGATTGCCGCCTTTAACGCCTTTGGGCGTTTAGCCCCCGACATCGCCCTGAAAATGGGAGTAGAACCCATTAACTTAGTTTTACCCCTAGAGATCGCCTCTTGTTTGGGGCGAGCTAGCTCGCCCATCGCCGGAGGGATTTTGGCTTTAGCCGGCTTTGCCAAACTCGCCCCCCTAGAGATCATCAAGCGCACTTACCCTTTATTGCTTGTTGGTATGGGGGTGAATTTAGCCGTAAGTATGATGCTGGTGGCTTAAGATTGTGTAATGAGTATTTGAGACACTAAATGCATTTCATGCTAGTTTAAACCCATTTCAAGTAGGGTTAGCCTCGCTGATAACCCCCACTTGGAGTTCGGTCAAGCCCGCATCTCAATACGAGAAAGGCGTAAGGGGGTCGCGCACCGCGCTCCCCACTCGGCATTTTATCTTGTACTCGGTCGTTCAAGGAGTGGTATAATAGTGGTATTGCGCACTCTGTGTTTTTCTTTGAATGCCTAGACAAATTCTTTTGGATTGATAGAATTTTGCGCTTTTGATCTCTTTTGAGATTTTGTAAAAACTTAAGATCATACCATAGTGGTGCTTTGGTTAATTTGTGTGTTACTATAGTGACAGACGATTCTAAAACCCCACTCTAGGTCATGTTAAAGCTAGTGCAAACTAAAGGCGTATGCGGTCTTCACAGCCACACAAATCTACCCCCTGCGCCCGCCCCCATAAAAACCCCAAACTTCTCTAAAAGAGCGCGCGATCAACCTAGATTGCCCCTGCAATCCCCAAAAATGCGCGCCTTCTAAATGCAAAGCGCACCACCCAAGTCAATTGCCCAATATCACCCTGCACTCCTTACTACTTCCAACTCCTTAAAACGCACGCCCAAACCCACATTCCTCCTCTCTTTTCCTAATTTGCCTCACTTTTCCCACGCCCTCTACCCCTCTATCCTGCATACCCCCCAAATTTTGCTAAAATACCCCTTTTGGAGAATCCCATGTTTTACATCCACAACAACCTTTTCACCCCCTACACTTTAGAGCAAGAATTCCCTAAACTCTACAACTTCAAAGACACTAAAGAACAAGCTAAAGCCGTCCTAGAAAAAATTACAGCCCTCAAACTGCAAAACTTTAAAACCAGCAACGAACACCAGTTTGAAGATGGCTTCATCGCCAAAGTCTTAGAACTCTTGGGCTGGGAGTATCTACGCCAAGAAGAAAAGATCATCCAAGACAAACTAGAAAAGCCCGATTTTTTACTCTTTGCTAGCCCAGAGTTAAAACAAGAATACCAAGCCCTAGACAAAGCAGAAAGATACGCCAGCAACGCCTTTTTCAGCGTGATCTGTGAGAGCAAGGCTTACAGCGTCGCCATAGATAATAAGAAAATTACCCACAATCCCCATTACCAACTTTTAGGCTATCTCAATGCGTTACGGCACAATTACGGCTTTTTAACCAATGGACGAGTGTGGCGTTTCTATGACGCGCGCAAGCCCACTTATAATAAAGTCTTTTTTGAGATCAATTTAGAGCTCATCTTGCAGACCCAAAATCTTGATTACTTCCTCTATTTTTACCATCTCTTTAACGCCGCCAACTTCCTCTCTCAAGAGGATCAACACCCCAAAATCAGCACCACCCTCCAAGCCAACGAGCAACACAAGAGCGCTGTCGAAAAAGATTTACAAAATCTCATCTATGGCACAGAGGGCTATGACTTCTCTTTATTTGAAGACATCGGCAAAGCCCTATACGCACGCAATCCACAAGCCACACTCAAAGAGATTTATCAAAACACCCTCTATTTTCTCTTTAGATTACTTTTTATTGCCTACTTTGAAGACAAGTTTGAGGACACGCTCAAAGAGCACATTTGTTTTAAAGACTATTTGAGTGTCCGCAAATTGCTAAAAATGTTAGGCGATAGAGATAATAGTTATGTGGGTATGGGGCAACTCGAACAACTCTTTGCCATCTACAATGAGGGCAATGAGAATTACGCCATGCCCTTGTTTGATGGCGGACTTTTTGAGCCTGAAAAAACCGCTCTATTCAAAAAGGGCAAGATCATCAGCGACAAACTCTTAAAACAGATTTTAACCCATCTCCTCTACTATGGAGAATCCCAACGCGGTTACGCCACTCTAAGCGTGGTGCATTTGGGGAGCATTTACGAGGGGTTGATGTCCTACTTCTTTGCTTTGGCTGATGAAGAATTGCACTACTGCACCACACCCAAAGGGGAGGGCTATTATGACAATTACGACTACCAAAAAATCCAAAAGCAAGCCAAAAAAACCCAACACTACGCTAAGGGGCAAATTTATCTCAAAAACACCTCCAACTCTAGGAAGTCTAGCGGGAGTTTTTACACCCATGAGGACATCACCAAAAGCTTAGTAGAGCACGCCCTAGCAGGCTTGAATGATGACAATGTCCTAAACTTTAAGATTTTAGATAATGCCTGTGGGAGTGGCGCATTCTTAATAGAAGCCCTCAATCAGGCTAGTCAAAAGGCTTTAGGCTTTGAAGCCTTGCGCCCCCTCTTACAAGAGGAGATCAACACCCTAAGCGCGCAAGTGCAAGCCTATAACCCCGCTTATGAAGTCGATGAAGCGGCAATCTTAAAACGCCTGCTTTTAAAGAAAATGATCTATGGGGTAGATGTCAATCCCTTTAGCATCGAGTTAGCTAAACTCTCTTTGTGGATTGATAGCTTTATCTTTGGCACGCCTTTAAGCTTTTTAGAACACCATATCAAGTGCGGGAACGCGCTCATAGGTTGCTCTTTAAAAGAATTTGAAGTCTTTTTGGGTGAAAGCGGGAAACTCTTTAATGACAACTTCTTTAAGGAATTTGAAACCCTGAAAACCCTCTTTAGCGATTTGGCTAATATCCCCGATAGCACAAAAGAGGAGATTGGACGCTCTAAAAAACTCTATGGCGAGTTAAAGCCCCACCTAGACCAACTCAATCTCTATTTAAATTTTTACAACACCCATAGAATCATCGCCCACAAAGCAGACCCCACCCTCAAAGAGTTTTGGAGAGAGAAAGCACAAGGTTTAGAGGGTGTTGGGCTAGAACAATTACACACCCCAGAGTATGCCAAAGTCAAAGAATGCATAGAAACCCACGCTAAGGAGTTTAAATTTTTCAACTACGAAATAGAATTCCCTGAAATCGCACAAGGAGCAGGGGGGTTATTTGCCCTGCAACGCAGCGGCTTTAATGCCATTGTTACTAACCCCCCTTGGGAGAAAACCAAATTTGATGAAAGCGAGTTTTTTTCTAGCTTTAGAAGCGCGTATCGCACCTTTTCCCTTGCAGAAAAAGCAGATTTTAAAGCAGAAGCCCTAGCCAAAGACTACATTAAAGAAGAGTTTGACACACAACAAGCCCACATACTCACCACCAACGCCTATTACAAAGCCCATTACCCCAACAGCAGAGGGGCAGGCGATGGCAATCTCTTTAGATTTTTTATCGAGCGCAATTTGAGCCTACTGGCTCCCCAAGCCAAGCTAGCCTTAGTGATTCCCAGCGCGCTGATGTTAGAGGAGGGGAGTTTGCACTTGAGGGCACAGATTTTAAAAGAGCATGCCCTAGAGTTTTTTTACAGCTTTGAAAACCGCCAAGGCATTTTTCCTAGCGTGCATCGTTGTTACAAATTCGCTCTGCTGGGCTTGAGCCAAGAAAAGAGCCAACAACCCATTAAAGCCCTCTTTTACTTAGAAAATGTGAGCGACATTGCCAAGCAAAAACCCCTTTTGATCTCTGCTAAAACTTTGCTAAGCACCCCCAAATGCGCGCTTAAGGAAGTGCGAAACGCCCTAGATTTAGAGATTTTAGATCATTGTGCCTCCAAATTTGCACGGCTGAGTGAGGGGTGGCTCAATTTTAGGCGTGAGTTGGACATGACAGGGGATAAGGATTTATTCAAACCCCAAATGTGGCTAGATTTTCGATCCGAATTGCACATGACAGGGGATAAAGACTTGTTTAAACCCATAGACGCGCGCGCTAAAACCCAAGCTACGCTTTTGCCCCTGCTTGAGGGCAAGCATATCCACCAATTTAACGCGCAGTTTGCCCCCCCACGCTATGGCGTGGAAGCAGAGGCACTCCAAGAGAGACTTAAAAGCAGAGAGCGTCATCGCGCCAAAAAGGGAGGCTACAGCGGGGCGATTGCCTATGAGTATCAATATTTGAGGTTGGGGTATCGTGGGATTGCCAGAGATACCGATGAGCGAAGCCTCATTGTGAGTTTGATTCCTAGAAATTACACCGCAGGGCATAGTATGTATTTGAGTGTGCCCTACATTTACACCCCAAAGGGCATACTAGAAACCCCGCCCTTGCAAACTCTTTTCGCTTTGGGCTTGTTTAATTCTTTGGTGGTGGATTTTCTCTTGCGCCTGCATTCTCAAATGAATATCAGTAAAATTTACCTCTATGAACTCCCCCTCCCCCAGCCCAGCACTCAAGAGATCGCTAGCAACCCCCTTTACTTGGCTATCGCTAAATCTGCCCTAGAATGCCAGCTTTATTACGATTCAGCTAACCACTTCAGTGAGCTAAAAACTCTCTTTACAACCCCTTTAGACATCCCCAAAACCCAAAAACTTTTAAACACCAAACGCGCAGAGTTGGATATTCTCATCGCCCGTGATATTTACGCCCTGAGCCGTGAGCAATTCTTGCACCTACTAGACTCCTTTATAGTCTTAGCCAAAAAACAACCCGACTTTGTGGTGTTGCTAAAAGACTTGTGGGAAGAATAAAGCCCATGAACTTAAACGCTCTCATAGGGCCAAGGCATCGCTAAAATGTGCGCTAGTTACGCATTTTGCGTAAAATAAAGTTGAGGAGATCGTAGCTGTCTAGGGATACCGTAAAATAGACCTGATAGGAATTTTGAACCGTGGCATAGTCGCTCATGGTGTTATAAACAAATTGGGTTTTGATACTCGCAAAAGCACTTCTGAATTCGTAATAGATGTCCAGACGATTGTAAAGCGGAGCTTGGAAGAAAGGCACCCCTCTGTAAATGGGGGTGGGGCAGTAGTCTTTAGAGCAAATGAGATCCACATTGGCGTATTTGCTATAGTAGAAATCCTCCCCATGTTTGCTCACAAAAAACAGATTACTCACTCCAAAGCCTTTGAATTGCACATGACTCTCTACAAATAACCCCGTGCTGACTTTAAAAGGCTCTTGCATCCCAATACGGCGCAAACGCTCCAAATTACCCAATACGCCCGTTGAGAAATTAAGGCGTTCCATGAAGGGGGCTGCATTGAGCAGATCAGTTTTGACATAAGCTTGGTAGTAGAGTCGATCTAAGAGATAGTTTAGACCCGTCCTAATCCCACTGATAGGGTGAGGCCAGTTGAGAAGATACTGATCTTCAACATGGAAATACTCGGCATTCCCCCCCAATTTGAAAAACCCCTTGAGGGTGGAGAGTTCACTAGCCCCCATGAAACTAAAACGATCCATGCCATTACCCAAAGTATTCCTGCCATACTTACAGGTGTAGCAATTTCCTCCAAACCAATCTAGCAAAAACTCCGCCTCTATATGGGTGTTTTTGTAGGGGTCGCTTGGGGGTTTGTATTGCACTAAAAAGCCTCGTGCATTGGGGTCTGAGAACCAATAATAAGGGGCAAAGACATTCAAGGGATAATGCCCGATCAAATATTTTCTAGGGAAAATACCCCCATAGAAGTTGAACGACCTAGCGCGGGCTTGGTAGTAAATGGTGGGGCCCCATTTGCTGGGGAAATTCATCTGATAAGTATGGATATTTTGAAACAAAAATGCCCCGACCATCACTTTCTGCTCTACAGAACCTAGATCAAAGGCAAATCCAATTTCAGGGGTTAAACGGGTGCTTAAGGTGGTGTTGGTATTGGGCCAGTAGCTTGTAGAGCCTTCATGGTCCATAATGAAAAGATGAAGACCCAAGTCATAGCGCATATAGTCTTTAAAACTTTTGGCATGAGAGAGGGTCACCATACACAATAGCCATAACAGGGTTCTTGCAGACCTACAAAGCTCCATCAAACCCCGCCACAGAGATTAGAAAATCAAAGCTCTTCATACTTTAGGCTTGTGGGCCTGCAGGAGACATGACAAGATTAAACGAGACCATGCCCCATTATCTACCATCACGCACAAACACCTGTTACAAGCTCTTAGGTACTTGCACATCATCGTAGTCGAGTGCTTCTTCAAAGACTTTCTTGACTCCATGCATGATCTTTTGAATCGTCTTGTCATCCAAGACCTCAATATCATTCAGCAATCGTTGCAGGCGCGCAGAGTCGTAATCATTGACTCGCACAAGCATGAATACTTCATGGTTGTTGGGATTAATGTATTCGCCCAGTTGTACTTCTTTCCCCAAACTTGCTGCAATGGCTTGGGTAATCATCTTAAAAATCTCGCTGTCAAAGGGCTTTTGTTCTGCGTTTTGGGCTGCAGTATAGACCTTCTTAATTTTATCAGCAATGTGGATTGCCACACGAAACCTAGCCCGCTCCCTAGCGATTCGCTCCGAGCGTTCGACCTGCCCATTGATCACATGCGAGCTGTCAATTCCCTGAGTCACATACATGCTCCGATCTTGGACCATCCACATGGGCATGTTTTGTAAAAAAACTTGTTTTTTGTGCTTAGGCGCACACGCTCCTAGTGCAAATGCGAGCACCAGCACCAATGTAGTGGCTTTCAAAGTCATGACACGCCCGCTTATTTCTCTTAAACCAAAGAACCCTTAACTTCATTGACCCACGCGTCAATGCGCCCATCGGTTAAATCATCTTGATTATCTTCATCTAACACCAAACCGACAAACTTACCCCCCTCTACAGACTTAGAGCTCTCAAAATTATAGCCATCTGTTGAGGTGAAGCCCACGACCTTACCCGCTTTAGCTTTTTCATAGAGGTGGAAAATTCCCTCTGCAAAAGTTTCGGAATAGGTGTCTTGATCGCCTAGACCTACGAGTGCAACCGTCTTGCTAGCAAAATCTGCTTCGCTCAGAGTGCCTAAAAAATCTTCCCAATCGCTCTGTAAATCCCCTGCACCTGCTGTAGGAGCCACCAAAACTACAGAGCTAAAGCTATCAAAATCCGCCTTAGAGGCTTTGGCTACATCAAAGACTTTAGCCCCGCCCAATTTTTCAGAAAGCTTATTGCTAATCGTTTCAGAATTCCCGCTATCTGTGCCATAAAAAATTCCAACTGCCATTACATATCCTTTAGCAAAATTTTAGCATCGAGTGCTACTTCCATTGTAGCCAAGTTTAAAGAAAATAGCAAGTTAACCTAGTGCCCACCGCCCTCCTTAGAAAAATCGTTATGGGTTTGAGCATCACTTTCCAGAGCCACTTCATCAAAGACTTTTTTAACTCCCAACTTAATCTGCTTAATCGTTTCCATATCAAGCGCACTAATCTCAAGTAGGCCCTTTTCCAGACGCTCGGCACTATAGCTTTTAACACCTACAAGCATGAACACCTCATGGTTGTTGGGGTTAATATACTCGCCCAATTGCACCTCTTTGTCTAGGCTAGTGGCAATGGCCTGAGTAATTTCTTTGAAAATCTCATCGTCATAGGGTTTTTGTTTGGCATTCTGCGTAGCGATGTAAATATCCTTAATTCTGTTGGCAATGTGGATTGCCACACGAAACCTAGCCCGCTCTCTGGCGATTCCCTCAGAGCGTTCGACCTGCCCATTGATCACATGCGAGCTGTCAATTCCCTGAGTCACATACATGCTCCGATCTTGAACCATCCACATGGGCATGTTTTGTAAAAAAACTTGCTTGTTGGGTGTAGAGGTGCACGCCCCCAAAATGAGCGCGCCCACCAGTACCAAAGTAGTACGCCTAGGCATAAGTTTCCTTCGAGTTTATTTAGATTGTAGCGTATTTTGGTGGGGATATTAATAACAATTGGCTGAAAGCTTGAAAGGATTCTTGCGATAGGGGTAATTATCAATGCTCCAGTTGAATGTGTATTCTTGTTGGCGCACCAGAGGGGTGTGAAAGACCTTAATATAGCTCTTTGCAAAGAGCAAGTGAGAGAGTATTTCTTGAACCTTATTGTGAAAAGGATTGAACACATCTAGGCGCAACACGCATCGTTTCATATCCAGCCTTCCTTCATTTTTAATCTTGACCTGTGCGACAAAGGCATCGGTATAGACCAATGCAGCCGCGTGCTCAATAGTCGTTTGAATTTTATAAAACTGCTCCTCTGTGGCATAGTGCACCCCAAAGGGGGCACCAAAGAGGGCAATGAAAGAGAGAACATGGCAGAGAGCAGAGAGTACTCCCTTGAAGACAATTCCCATAGAAAATAAAATGATAAAGAGTGCGTAATGTCCCCCAAAAATCCAAAGCGCCAGGGGGCTGGTTTGATCCCAGAAGTAATGGAGAATTTCAAATAGATGCTCTAAAATGGGCTGCAGTGCGCTCATTATTTATGCGGGCTCTGTGTGGCTAAGGCTTTGGGTTTGCTCTTGGTGTCTAGCCAAATATTGGGCACAGCACCCCCGGGAGTGAGTAAGATTTGGGCATTTTGGTTAGCCTTCAGAGCTTCGTTAAACTGCCCCTGCACCTCAATTTGGCGTAGATTCAAGAGTTTATCCGTCAGGCTTTGGGCAATGCTCAAATTAGCCGCAGACTTGGCTTTAGCTTCGATCACAATTGCATCAGCCACCCCTTGGGCTTTAATGCGGTTGGCATCCGCCTCCCCCTTGGCTAAAGCCGCGAGTTTTTGGGCTTCTTGCTTGGCCTTTTCCACTTCATACTTCACCCGTTCGGATTCTTGACGGGCGATCTGTACTTTTTCGATCTGCTCTTTGATCTTGACGGGCAAGACGATTTCTCTTAATTGAATTGAGCTAAGTTCCACAGGCGCATTGGGCAGTTTAGACACTTCCTTATTGATGTCTGTATTGATAAGCGCAGCGATCTCATTGCGCTTGATGGGCAGATCTTCAGCTGGATAACGCCCCACTACTGAGCGCACCACATCACGCACCACCGGGTTAATGATTTTTTGCTCCCAACTCAAGCCATAGGTAGCAATGGTTTGGGGAGTTGTTTGGGCGTTCAGGCGATACTGCACGGTGAGCTCAATAGAAACCGTCAAACCCCTAGAATCCATCACATTGATTGCATCGTTTCTAAAAATCCCCTGATTCTTGCCCACAATACCCATGTCTTCGGTGCGGGAGAAATTGATTGTGCGCACGCGTGTGTCAATCACCAGAATATCCTGCACAATGGGCACAAAAAAATGGATACCCGGTTGCAGAGGCAGAGGGTCGTATTTTCCAGCTGTCACTTTAATCCCAATCTCGCCCGATTGGATCACCATAAAAGGTTTAGCCAAAATAAACAACACCAACACAATCAAGAGAATCACAAAACTAGTAAACCTCTTGGACTGAAAGAAGTTAGGAGGAATGGTCGGTTTAAAGGGCGGAGGATTCCTGCTAGGCTGATCGGAATTCTTGGGAGTTTCTGGTCGTGGATTAGATTGCTTGTTCTTGAGATGCTCGTTGAGATCAATGGGCATGGCTATCCTTGCATATTTAGAGGACTTAAAGAGTGGTTCATCTGTTACCTTTGTCTATACCCTTGTCGTGGGGGTCTATGGGATCGCGAAGTGGAACGGGTATGTTTGTAAGGTTTTTTAGAAGGAGTAGAGGGACGCTCTAAAGCCTCCTGATCTAAAGAGATTTTTTGACTTTTGAATTGTAAGCTCAAGAGCTTTAAGGTAAGTTGGGCGGGCTCAAACTGCTCCATGAGTCGCTCATATAAACTCACCACTTCTTCATCAACTTCTACTTTAGAGAGGGAGCGCACTAAACGATCCTCATCCATATTAGGAATTTCATATAGCTGTATACTAGAGCCAATCTCCTTTTGCATGCGCAAAAGCTCTTTATATTCTAGGGGGGTTACTAAAGTGATCGCAATCCCCTTCTTGCCCGCGCGCCCTGTGCGTCCAATGCGATGGATATAGCTCTCTGTGTTCAGGGGTAAATGGTAGTTAAACACATGGCTGACATCGCTAATATCCAGCCCCCGACTGGCCACATCGGTAGCCACCAGCACATCGGCGCGCTTGGACTTAAAAGCCTTGATAGATTCTTGACGCGCGCGCTGCTCCATATCCCCATGTAGAGGCGTGGTTTTATACCCCCTCTCTACTAAAAACTGATGCAATTCGTCCACCTCGCGTTTCATGCGCATAAAAATAATGCTCTTGCTGTGGTTTTCCTTATCAAGCAAGCGCATGATTGCCTCGTTGCGCTCGTGTTCGTTGATCACATAAAAGCGTTGTGAAATGTCGGCATTAGTTACATGGCTGGGCGCGATGTGAATAAAGGCGGGGTCTTGTAAAATCTTGGTGGCCAATTCTTTAATGGGAGGAGGCATGGTGGCTGAAAAGAGTAGAATCTGCGCCTCTTGGGGCAAGTAGTCAAAAATCTCTTCGATGTCATCTAAGAAGCCCATGTCCAACATTTCATCGCTCTCATCGAGCACGACCACTTTAGGCGCGAAGTTTTTCAATCGCTTGTGTTTGAGATGATCTAAAAGGCGCCCGGGGGTGGCGATCATCACTTGGGGTTTTCTCTCTAAAAGCTCACATTGTTTGCGGATACTTTGCCCACCATAGACGCAAATGGTGCGGGTACGCGAACTTTTTCCCAAGCGGAAAATCTCATCGCTAATTTGCATCGCTAACTCGCGCGTGGGCGTGATGATGAGAGCTTCGACACTTTGGTCATTTTTGAGATTATGAATAATTGGCAAAGCAAAGGCGGCGGTTTTACCCGTACCCGTCTGAGCTTGGGCGATCACATCCTTACCCTGCAAAATGATGGGGATGGCCTTTTCTTGGATTGGGCTGGGTTGCACGAAACCCGCCTCAGCAACGGATTTTAAAACCCTGGGGTGCAAGCCCAAATCTTTAAAACTTGCAACAAAATTTTCGGGTGTGTTAGCATTTTCTACACTTTGTGTTGGCATGAATATCAGACAACCTTTTTGGTGGGGTTTAGTTTCGGAGGATAATCCTAAAGCAATTCACGCTATTATATCAGAAAAATCTTAGGATCGCCCATGCTAGAGGATGCTCTGTTATCTGTTTTCGATCAAACCCCCTTGATTGCGTCTTTTCTAGCCGGGCTCTTAGCTTTCTTAAGTCCTTGTGTCCTTCCCTTGATTCCAGCCTATCTTTCCTACATTAGCCAAACCTCCCTAGAAGAGATCAAGAGTGGGCGCGCAGATCGCTTGGGGGTCTTGCTCAAGGCAGGGCTGTTTGTGCTGGGCTTTGGCATTGTCTTTTGGGTCTTGGGTGCGTCTATGGCGCGCATTTTACATAATTTCTTTGGGAATATGTGGGTGCGTGTAATTGCTGGGGGGGTAGTGGTGCTCTTTGGCTTGCACTTTTTAGGGGTGTTGCGTTGGAATTTTCTCTACCGCACTAAGGCACTTAATCTCAACATGACAGCCCAAAAAGGTATCTTGCGCCACTTTCTACCAGTCGTGTTGGGTATGGGCTTTGCGCTGGGCTGGACTCCTTGCATTGGACCCATCTTTACGAGCATTGTGTTGTTGAGTGGGAGCGAACAAGCTTACGGCTTAACGCTTTTAGGGGTCTTTATTGCTGGGTTTGCTATTCCCTGGCTCATCGTGGCTTTGGCACTCAATAAAGCATTGAACTTGCTTAAAAGTGTTAAACGCCACATGCGCGCCATTGAAATAGGTTCTGGGACAATTCTATTACTCATGGGCATTTTGATCATGAGTGGTCAAATGGAATCTTTGGGGGCATGGTTAAGCTAAGGAGATGGCTGTGTTATTGAAAAATGCTAGATTGATGGGGGAGTCTTGTATGTGTGTGCGCGTTGTGGAGGGAATCATCACAGAAATTAGCGCACATTTAGAACCACGTGCTCATGAGGAAGTGTTGGATTGCGAGTCTAAAGCCCTATTGCCTAGTGCGATTGATTTGGGGGTATTTTTACACAATCTCAACAGGCATACCTACATACACTTGAAAGCGCAGGCACGCATGGGGGGGGTGGGCTCTTTAATGGGTGTACCCCTGGCTCCGCTTTATTCTCTCAAAGAAGCGGATATGGAACCCTTAGAATTCGTGCAAGAATACAGCGACACCACCTTTAGCCCCCTAGATTATGGTGCAGCACAAGAAGCGATCGCCTGTGGTGATATTATCTGTTTACATCCCCTAGATAGTCATCAACGCTTACAAGACCTCGCTCTCTTGCGCGCCTCCCTGCCCACCTCTATTAAAGCGTGTTTGTATCTCTACAACTTAGAGGGGCAAAAGCTCCTCCCCGTGCTCGATTATGCGTGCATGCTTGATTTCAAGCTGGTATGTGGTGTGCGGGGCTATGAGGGGCGTTTTAGCATAGGCATCATGGATGAAACTCCTCTTGCCTATACTCTGGGTTTGCCTAGCGTGAGTCCGCTCATCCAAATTAAAGAAGTGGGTAAGGTCGCCGCGTTGGCCTTACACACCCACTTAGATGTGCTCTTGGATAGTGTGGTAGAGCCAGATGCCTTTAAGATCATCGCTGCTACGCGCACTCTGGGCGCGCCCTTATGGGTGCAAACTCCCCTACATCACCTCATCTTAGATCAAGATATCTACCAGCACTACGACTCGCGCACCAAAATTCTACCTCCCCTCAAAGACAGAGCCAAACAGGCGTATCTGCGTACCCTACTAGCTCAAGAGATCGACATACTCACCAGCCTACACTACACCCACCCACTGAGTTTGCATATCTTTGAAGATGCGCCCTTTGGCATGCATAGTATCGATGCCTTCTTTTCCTTAGCATACACACATTTAGTCAAAGGCAGATGTATTAGTTTGAAAAGATTAGTAGAGCTCATCGCCACCAATCCCGCGCGCTTTTTGGGGCTCAATTGCGGGGTGGTGGAGGTGGGCAAAGAGGCGCGCCTCATGCTGGTAGACTTAGAGGGCAAGAGCCAAGTGGATAACCCAGCAAGCATTTATCACCAACAGGTTTTAGACGCACGCATAGAGTGGATCATGCAAAGTGGTAAGGTAATGCGCTTATGAAAGATGCGCTCAAAATCATCGGCGCGAGTACGCTTATTCCCTGTGATACCTCTTTTAATGTGTTAGAAGAAGGGGGTGTGGCGATCTTTAAGGGGCAGATCGTAGAAGTGGGCAAGCTCGCAGACTTGAAGCACCATTACCCTAGCGCTTCCTTAGATTTTTATAAACATGGGTTGCTCATGCCCGCGCTCATCAACCCCCATATTCATTTTGAATTTTCTGCCCACAGAGATACTTTTGTCTATGGTAAGGGGTTTGAGGGGTGGCTGGCTAGTGTTATACAAAAGCGCGAGTCTATCTTTGCAAACGCCCAAAGACATATCCAGCGTGCTATCCACACGCAATTACAGAACGGGGTGGGCAGTGTGGGAGCAATTAGCAGTTATGGACTGGAGCGCGAGATTTTAGCGCACTCAGATTTGAGGGTAGTTTTCTTCGATGAGCTCATCGGGAGCGCGCCCCACGCTTTAGAGCAAAATTTTAAAGATTTCCAACACCGCCACACTTTGAGTTTGCAATATAAAAGCCCTACATTCACTCCTGCTATTGCCATTCACTCCCCCTATTCGGTGCATAAAGAACTCGCAAGACGCGTTTTAGAGATGGCCGATACCCATACCCCTATTTCAACGCATTTTCTGGAATCTCTAGCCGAATTAGAGTGGTTGGAGCACAAACAGGGCTGGTTTGGGCATTTTTTTCAAGAGTTTTTAGGGGTGGCTAACCCTGTGCCTGGTTTTGAAGGAGTAGAAGATTTTTTAAATCTTTTTGCCAAAAAACATCTCTTGCTGGTGCACGCCCTCTTTGCCCAACCAAAGCACCTTGAGTATGCCAAAACCATCAGCGCGCAAACCCATATCATCACCTGCCCTAGATCGAATCGCCTCCTGAGTGGGCAATTATTAGACCCCGCACGCGTGCAGGAATGCAATTTACCCTATGCCTTAGCCACCGATGGAAAGAGCTCTAACCTAGATGTCAACCTTTTGGAGGAATTGCGCCATGCTCTCTTTGCTCTACCTGGTGATTTGGAACGCAACGCCCAAGATTTATTGCTGGGTTGCACCGCGCGCGCCAGTGAGGCTCTAGGCTTGAATAGTGGATGCTTGCAAGTGGGCAAAGACGCAGATCTAGCCATCTTTAGTTGCAAAAGAGCACACACACCCCTGGATATTCTCTTAAAGCTCACCCAAGCCAAAAAAGTGCGCGCACTCTACATTCAAGGCAAGCGTGTCCTGCCACCAGCCCCATAAAGCTGGTAGGGGCTAGTATTCTGCTGTATCTAGCGCATTTGATAACTAAAAGCTTGGACTAAGGCCTGACTGGTGGACTTGAGGACACGATCGACCAGCACTTCCCATTTGTCTTTTTGAAGCCAAATAGGTTCTTTCACGCCGCTTAAGCTTTGCAATTCTGCAACTGCTTGGTCATAGGTACCGATCTCATCAATGAGCTTGAGGTCTAAGGCTTGCCGCGCGCTAAAAATCTTGCCCTCCGCAAAAGTGGAGGCATCTTTAAGATCGAGTTTGCGTGCTTTTGCCACATCGTTGACAAACATTTGGTACTGTGCCTCTAGCAGATTGTTTAGATACTGTTTCTCTTTGTCTGTCCACGCGCGCGTAAAGGTGCCTACCTCTTTGTATTGCCCCTTTGCAATTCCCTGGGTTTTGATGCCTAGCTTATCCATTAGAGCCGACACATCCATGCCCTCAAAGATCACCCCAATAGACCCCACAAGCGCGCCTCGATTAGCATACACTCTATGCGCCATCATGCCTGCGTAGTAGCTTCCACTAGCCATCACACCGCGCACATACGCTACAACAGGGATTTCTTTATTCAGTTCGGCGATGAGGTCACTGAGCTCCACACTTGCGCTAATGCTCCCTCCAGGGGAATCGATCACCAACAAGACCCCTTTGATACTGGGCATTTTTAAAATATCCTGAATCCGCTCTTGAAAACTTTCACTTTCAAAAATAGGCCCATAAATATGGAGAGTGGCTAGATTAGGGGGGAATTGCGTTTCATGCTTGCTTCCAAAAAACAGAAAGGCAAGAAGACAAAGGAACACTAGACTTTTAAAATACCTCGTGATGAAATCTAGGGGGACGGTGATAATTTTGAAAATCTTGCTCAAGAGCACTCCTTAGTTTGTTTTGAAAACATGCTATAGTAGCAAAAAAGAAGCTATATGGCGTGCAAATTTTGTCCTAAGTTCAAGCTTTCGGATTTGCTGTTTGTATTCGTCGCGGGTGTAGCGTTTTATGGGGTTTATAGTTACCAAATGCGCCAGGTGGAAAAAGAAACAGATGCCAAACGCACGAGAGCTTTTGAACAACTCCAACGCGCCTGCGTGTTTGATCACGATAAGAATGCCTGCCAACAGGTTTTTGCTAAACCACCTTCTTGATTTTCTGCTAAGGTTAGCATGATGCTCCCACAAATTTCGCCTTTAGTCTTTGTGTCTTCTTTACGCTTCTTAGGGCTTTTCATTGTTCTACCTGTCATTTCCCTTTATGCGGCAAGTTTCCAAGCCAGCGGGTTGGTGATGGGGCTTGCGGTGGGGGGTGCGTATTTAACCCAAATTCTTTTCCAAACCCCCATTGGTGCTCTGAGCGACAAATATAGCCGTAAAAGTGTGGTTTTATGGTGTCTAGGTATTTTTACATTGGGGTCTGTCATTTGTTTTTTTGCCCACACTATTATGTGGCTAGTAGTGGGGCGTTTGGTGCAAGGAGTGGGGGCAATGGGCGGGGTGTTGAGTGCGATGGTGGCAGATGCTGTGCCCGAGGAAAAACGCACCCATGCCATGGCTTTGATGGGCGGTGGAATTTTTTTGAGCTTCACAGCAGCAATGGTCATTGGACCAAGTATGGGGATGGCCTTTGGAGTGCGTTGGCTTTTCATGCTAACGGCTTTGTTAAGTCTGATCTCTATGGCACTCATGCTCAAAGTTCCAGAAACCCCCAAGATTCTCTACGCCTTGAAAGAAAAACCCACAATCCGCGCTGCATTGGAAAACAAAGATATTCTGATCATCAACAGCTGTTCTTTCTTTGAAAAATGTTTAATGACCTTAATCTTTGTACTAATTCCCCTAGCCATTGTGCACGAGTTCAAGATGGACAAGGGTGTACTCTGGAAAATTTACACAGCAGGGGCGCTGCTGGGTATGGTGAGCATGGCACCTGCAGCCATTATTGCCGAGAAATTTGGCAAAGCCAAAGCCGTGCTTTTAGTCGGCGTGTGCATGTTTTTAATCGCCTATGCCTGTCTAGCTTATGCCGATCATAATATACAATCCCCCACTGCCTGGCTCTTTATCACTGGAATCATGGTTTTCTTTGCGGGTTTTGGCACGCTAGAACCCATCATGCAATCCCTGGCGAGTAAATTTGCCAAAGCCCACCAGCGTGGACTGGTGCTGGGCATGTTTGTTACCTATGGCTACACGGGTTCTTTTGTAGGCGGCCTCCTAGGGGGAATAGGCTACACGCACTTGGGAGTCAAAACATCGGCGTGCATTGTAGTGGGGGTTTGTGCGGTGTGGATTGTCTTGGTACTCTGCATGAACAATCCTAACAAACAGAAAAATGTCTACTTCCCCTTAGATGCTTTTGAGCGTGCCCGCTTTAGCAATTTAGAAGAAATTCCCGGGATCATTGAATGGTATGTCAACGAAAGTCAAAACACCATTATTGTTAAATACGATGCTTCTTCACTCAGTGAAGAACAGATTATTCAATACTCTAAAGCGTTTAGAAAACCTTACTCCACTTAAAAAGGATATGCATGTCTTACACGATCAGTAAAAAGATTCTCAATGTTGTCGGGCGCACTAACGCGACTTATGAGCTCATCAGTCAGGGCGATCGAGTATTGGTAGGTTTGAGCGGAGGCAAGGATTCGATCCTACTCTCCTGCTTGCTTGCGCGCATGCGAGCGCATGCTCCCTTTCAATTCGACTTTAAGGCTGTTACCGTGCATTATGGTTTGAATGAAGATTTGGCATGGCTCTCCAAGCTCTGTGTCGAGCAAAACATCCCCTATGAGATTGTGCACACCAACATCGCCCAAACCATCCGCGAAAAGCGACGCGAACAGAGTTCTTATTGCAGTTTTTGTTCGCGCATGCGTCGGGGAGTGCTCTACAATTATGCCCTTGAAAATGGCTACAACAAGCTTGCCCTAGCCCATCACCTGGATGACGCTGTGGAGAGTTTCTTTATGAATTTTACTTACAATGGGAGTTTACGGAGCATGCCTCCCATTTACAAGGCCGAAAATGGGCTCTTTGTGATCCGCCCGCTGATTCACATCCGTGAGCGCCAAAGTATTGACTTTGTCAAATCCCAAAACATCCCCACCGCCCCTGATTGCAATTGTCCGGCTAAACAACCCGATTCAGACAAACCCCCCATTGCCCGCTCCGCTACCAAGTATTTTTTACAAGAAATGGAGCGCAATAATCCTACTCTTTTTACTTCACTTAAAAACGCTTTTTGCAATGTGCACGCCAATAGCTTTAGTGATGGTGCATTCTTAGACGCCCAGGGGGCATGAGATGGGCTTGGATGTACTTGTATTCATTGTGTTCATGGTGGTTGCGCTTGTTATTGACTTCAAGGCGCACCAGCAGGACCAAGTGGTTACTCTCAAGAGTGCAGGGCTTTGGTCTATTTTTTGGGTTGCCACAGCTTTGATCTTTGCACTCTACTTGCTCTGGCATGATGGCAAGGAGAGCATGTCGCTCTTTTTAACGGGTTATGTGCTAGAAAAGGCCCTTTCTGTAGACAATCTCTTTGTGATTATGGCCATTTTTGCATGGTTTAAAATCCCAGATATTTACCGCCACCGTGTGCTCTATTACGGCATTTTAGGGGCGATTATTTTTAGATTGATCTTTGTCTTGATTGGCAGCGGTCTCTTGCACCTCTCAGGTTATATAGAAATTCTCTTTGGCGTTCTTGTCGGCTATAGTTGTGTGGTCATGCTCAAGAATCAAAATCAGGAAGAGACAGAGCACAAGGAAGAAGACTATTCCCAGCACATGGCCTACAAACTAGTGTATAAGTTTTTCCCTGTTTACCCTAAATTGGTTGGGCATGATTTTTTCCTCAAAAAGTCAGAATTACAGGATTTAGAAAAGGATTTAGAGGGCCAAGAGGTGGACGCTTTCCACCGCCAAAGCGCCTTTGCAAAGGCCAAACTCATCGCTACACCCCTATTTCTCTGTCTTGCCGTAATCGAATTGAGTGATGTGATGTTTGCCTTTGATAGCGTGCCTGCCGTGATTGCCGTGAGTAAAGAACCCTTGATCATCTACAGCGCCATGATGTTTGCGATCTTAGGTCTTAGGAGCCTCTATTTTGTCCTAGAAGTGCTTAAAGGCTATTTAGTCTATTTAGAAAAAAGCGTGGTGATCGTGCTAGGTTTTATCAGCCTCAAGCTCATTTTAGGCGCGACCAAGCATCTTTTTGGATTTGGCTTGGAAATCAGTCCCACAGCCAGTCTTTACATCGTTTTAGGGGTGCTGGGCGGGGGTGTGCTGCTCAGTTTGTTCAAAAAGCAAGCAGTTCAGGAAGAATCTCCGCACGCAGATACAAGACTAGAACACTTAGAGCAACGCATAAGTGTGCTGGAGCAAAAATTACAAGACTTAGAGAGTAAGCAGAAAGATTAGAGGAGGAGTTATATGCAGAGTTTTAAGAAATGGGCTTTGATCCCACTATTTGGGGCACTATTGAGTTGCGCCTACGCCACAGAGGTCTACAATGCACAAAAGATCGCCGACATTTTTTACCGCCTCAATGGCGAGTCCGCACAGCCACATAAAAAAATCAACCATGCCAAGGGTTTCTGTGCCACAGGACGCTTTGTGTCCTATGCTAAAAATGCGGCAAAATTTCAAATCCCTCTTTTACAAGATAGCTCTCTTAAAGCGCAGGTACGCTATTCGCTAGGCGGGGGTAATTTACATGCGAGCGACGCCTCTAAAGTGCGGGGCATCGCTGTAACTCTGGAAGGCTCCAAGGAAACTTGGACCATGGTCATGCTTAATACCCCAATTAATTTTGCGCGCACTCCAGAAGAATTTGGGCGTTTCTTTGAGATGCGTATTCCCAAAGAGGGCAAGGTCGATCACGCCTACATTAAGGAGATGACTCAAAAAGTGCCCTCTTATCGTAATTTTGCCCACTATATGCAGGGCGTGGGAGTAACTTCCAGTGTGGCACACACCCCCTATTACAGCATCCATACCTTCTTTTTTAAAGACTCCAAGGGCGAGCTGATACCAGCCCGCTTTACTCTACAGCCCTTGGAGGGTGTGCGCACCTTAAGCCCAGAAGCTTTAAAAAAAGCCAAGGGCAACTTTTTAGAACAGGATTTTAAAGATCAAATAGCCAAACGCCCCGTGGGCTATAAATTGACTCTCATTTTGGCCAATCCTAAAGACCCCATTGATGACACCACTAAGCTATGGCATGGCAAGCATAAAGAAGTGGAATTAGGGCATTTAGAAGTGAGTGCTTATAGCGGACATGGATGCAATCCAGAAGTTTTTATGCCGAGCACTCTGCCTAATGGAATTGAACCACCCAAAGACCCCCTCTTTGAAGTCCGCAACGAAGTTTATGGAATCACTTTCTCAAGACGGCAATAGGTGTTAGAACTTGCTCTAAGCAAACAGTTAATGGGCGCGCAGGGCTCCTTTTGTTTGGAGGCATATTTTTCCCTTCCTTCAGAACAAATTAGTGCGTTATTTGGGCCCTCAGGTGTTGGCAAAAGCACGCTATTGCGCCTTGTTGCAGGACTTGAGCAACCCGATCAAGGCACTTTGCGTTTCCAAAACACCTTGTGGCTGGACACACGAAGACGATTTTGCATGCCTCCCCAGCAACGCGCGCTAGGTTTTGTTTTTCAAGATGGAGCTCTCTTCCCTCATTTAAATGTGCATGATAATTTGCGTTTTGGCAACAAGGATTCGCATATGTTGCAAGAAGTAGTGAATTTCATGGAACTTGCAGGACTCTTAGGGCGATCCATCCACACCCTTTCAGGTGGGCAAAAACAGCGTGTGGCTCTTGCGCGCGCTCTTTTGAGTGCGCTTAAAACCCCCCACGCGCTCTTATTATTGGACGAACCCTTGAGCGCGCTAGACATGCCTACACGCACTAAATTTCAAGCTGAACTTAAGCGTTTGAGCACGCATTTTAAACTCACAATTCTTTTGGTTACCCATGATTTGCACGAAGCCTATGCGCTTGCTGACTATGTGGTGCACATCGATGCTAAGCAAGGCATACACCGCTGTAACATAAGTACATGGGAGCGCTTTTTAGAACAATCAAGCGCGTTAGGCTTGCTGGCTAAGGTGCTCTGCCAAGACTCTCATACTCTCACCCTTGCGTTCAAATCTCCACCGACCCTAAACTCGGGTGATTTAGCATGGGTTTCTTTTAGGAGATCGCCATGAATGTTTATGTGCGCGAAGTGGAGATTGCTTTATTGAAGCAACTCCAAAAAGTCTCTCTCTCCATGTTTAGGAATGGCTTTTTTAGCACTTTCAAGGGCTCAATTTCAGCACGGATCAGCACGCGCCGTTTCGTGATCAACAAGCACGATGCCATCTTGGATAATTTGGATACAGACTCTTTCATTGTTTCACAAGACACACCAGATTATCGTTGGCAAGAGGCTAGCAGTGATACATCCATCCATGCTAGCATTTATCAATCTTTTAGCGAAGCCCGTTTTATCGCCTATGCACGCCCTCCCTATGCCATTGCCTACTCTCTCACGCATACACACCTGATTCCTTTAGACTACCTGGGTTGCGCTCTATTGGGGCAGAAAATAGAAATTTATGATCCCAAGAGCTACAAAGATTGGCAAGAGCGCGCTCCAGTGGATATCCTGCGTTATTTACAAGAAAATGCACAGCCCTATATCTTTATTAAAGGCTGCGGAGTCGTGGCATATCAACGCGAACTGCAGGGTTTACTCAAAATTTTTGATCTCCTGGAAGGCGCTTGTCGAATCCTGCAGCTAGCACATCTAATGGATCATGGCTATGAAAACAACAAACGTTTTGAAGTTTGAAACACTTTCCACAGCTAACGCAAAAAACCTTCTTGTAGTGCTGGTTAATCAGAATTGCATACAACTTCTTGATAATAGCCTTTTCTACCGCTCCACTTTTTAAAACTCGAGGCATTAAAACCCGTCTGGCGAGCAAATCTTGATAATCTAGCAATCTCCCGCGCAACTCAAGCTATGGGAAGTGCGTCAAGTCTCAATGTAGAGTTTGGCTTGAGGTTTAACCTACTGCTCGCTTTGCTCACCATATATTTCTCTACAAGGGTCTATTCTGTTCTAGGTATGTCAGTAAAAATTCAGCTTTATGTACTATAATCCGCGACTGATTTTAAGAATTAAAATTAGAGTTTGGGAGTTGAGCGATGGAAGAAATCGTCGTGGCGTTAGTGGGACAACCCAATGTAGGCAAGAGTTCCCTCATCAATGCAATCAGCGGGGCGCACTTAAAGGTAGGGAATTTTGCTGGAGTTACTGTAGAAAAAATGCAGGTAAGCACCACCTACAAGGACACTAAAATCACGATCGTGGATCTTCCAGGCATTTATGCCCTGAATGATTTTACCATTGAAGAGAAGGTGAGTAAGCAATTCTTAGAAAATGAACGCTTCGATCTCATTTTAAATGTGCTCGACTGCACCAATTTAGAACGCAATTTGAGTCTGAGCACCCAGCTACTCAACACCCCTCACAAGGTGCTCATGGCGCTCAATATGTGGGATGAGGCTGAAAAAGAGGGGTTGAAGATTGACATAGACCTACTCTCTAAAGACCTAGGCGTGCCATGTGTTCCCACCTCTGCCAGTACACATTTTAACATGGATCCTCTCTTAGATCAGCTCATTACTCTGCACCGCAACGGAAAAGAGATGAGAAATCTCCCCGCTGCTTCCAAAGAAGAGGCGTTTCAATTCTGTCGCGCTTTGGCCAAGAAGGTCTGTCGCCGCACACAGGGTATGTCCACTTACACACAACGCATTGATAAATACCTCATGCATCCCATCTATGGTGTTCCCATTTTCTTGGCATTTATGTTTGTGGTCTTTTATATGAGTTTTTTAGTGGGTGGAGGGCTACAAACTTACGTGGACGATGGTTTTGCTTGGCTCGCAGACACTATCAAGGCACATGCAGGCAATGAACAAATTGGTTCGCTCTTGGGTGATGGTATCGTTGGAGGCGTGGGGGCAGTGCTCTCGTTTTTGCCACTGATTGTGGTGCTCTATTTGGGTATTTCGCTCTTAGAGGCCACGGGTTATATGAGTCGTGTAGCATTCTTATTGGATGGAATTTTTCACAAGTTTGGTCTGCATGGCAAGAGTTTTATTCCTCTTGTCACGGGTTTTGGGTGTTCTGTACCCGCTTACATGGCCACCCGTACCTTGCAAAACCAGCATGAACGCCTGGTAACTCTCTTTGTAATCGGTTTTATGAGCTGTAGCGCGCGTTTGCCTATTTATGTGCTGTTTGTGGGTTCGTTTTTTCCGGAGAAATATGGCAGTTTAGTTCTCTTTTTGATCTATGTACTGGGTGCTGTTGTAGCGCTCTTAATGGCCAAATTTTTAAAACTAAGTGTCTTTAGAGGTCAGGAAGAATCCTTTGTGATGGAAATGCCTAAGTACCGCATGCCCAGTCCCAAAGTCGTTTGGTATAGCATTTACACAAAAAGTATCTCCTACCTTAAAAAAGCGGGCACTTATATCCTAGGGGGGGCAATCTTCATCTGGTTTGCCTCTAACTACCCTCAGGACGCTAAGGTGCTAGAGAATTACCAGGCACAGATAGATCGCATTGAAGCGGGTAATTTAGAGGCTAGTGCCAAAGAGGAGGCTATCAAAGCTCTTGAAGAAAAAAAACAGCAGGACATTACAGAAAATAGTCTGATAGGACGCGTGGGTCGCGGTATTGATATTCTCTTCAAGCCGATGGATTTTGATTGGCAACTTTCCGTTTCCTTAGTGGCAGGGTTTATGGCCAAAGAGGTAGTGGTTTCCACCTTGGGTGTTCTCTACTCGCTCGGGGATACTGATGAGAATTCTAAGTCCCTCCGTGGAGCGCTCAAAAAACATGTCAATGCCCCCTCTGCCATTGCCTTTATCGTCTTTGTGATGTTTTACATTCCCTGTTTTGCTGCCACAATTACCTTTGGCAAGGAGGCTGGAGGAACAAAATTCGTGTTCTACCTATTCGCTTTCACCACAATAGTGGCCTATATCTTCTCTTGTATCGCCTACTATGTGACCAAATTTTTAGTAGGAGCGTTCTTATGAAGTAAACTTTTTGAGAAAAGGGTTCCAAAACCCTTGACTTTGTTTCTCATTTATACTATAATAATGATACAAACTAATACAAAGGAGTTTTCATGTTGCCTTCAGACACAGTTAAGTTGCTTAATGCGCAGGTGATGGACGAGTTCTTCTCAGCTAATCTGTACATGAGCATGAGTTCTTGGTGCTACACCCATAGTTTTGATGGTGCTGGCTTGTTTTTGTTTGAACATGCAAGTGATGAGTATGCGCATGCCACCAAAATCATCACTTACTTGAATGAGAACGAAGTGGGTGTACAGCTCAAAGAGGTCAAGGCCCCCGAACACGAATTTAAGAGTTTAGTTGAAGTCTTTGAAAAGGCTTACAAGCACGAACAGCACATCACACATTCGATCAACACTCTTGTGGACAAAATGCTTGTTGCCAAAGACTATGCTACTTTCAATTTTCTGCAGTGGTATGTGGCTGAACAGCACGAAGAAGAAGTGCTCTTCAAGAATATTTTGGACAAAATTAAGTTGATGGGTGAAAGCGGGCATGGCTTGTACTTGGCCGACCAATACATCCACTCTTTGGCTAAGGACAAAAAGTAAGGTTCTGCCTCTCTGCTCCCTCTCTATGGGGGCTCTAATTCTTGATGAGAGCAACAAAGACA
>NZ_FZMA01000030.1:0-1483 GCF_900197775.1 Helicobacter salomonis | reverse complement strand
TGTCTTCTCTGCTCAGCACTGAGCTGGGCAACATCTTTGAGTTTGAGAATGCTAGCGCGCATACGCTCTTGTTGGTATTCCCCCTTGCCCCTATCCCCCCCAAAAACCTCAAGGGGGTGAAATAATGCGTCTGTAATGCTGGACTTCTCAAAGGCGACCCTAGAGAGGTATTGGCGTGCACTCTTGGGGAGTTTTTCATAAGGGACATTCTCCTTAATGGCCTCTTGAATAAGCTGGTGATAGCCTAATTTTTGCAGCTTTAAAGCTTGGGGTTCTGACATTCCCAAACTCAAGGCCTGCATGACATCCTCTTTAATGCCCGCTTGTTGCTCTAACTTATGGGCTCTATCCTCCAAGGCTTTGAGAATGGCTTGGGGGTCTTTTTTAGAGGGGGTACCCTGCTGCTGAGTGCTCTGTGTGGGTGTGCTGGGCGGAGTTGTAGAGCTCTGTGGTATAGAGTTCTCTGGGGCTTGAGCTTGTGTTTGTGCGCTTTTCTCTGTAGAGCTCTGTGGTGTAGGGTCGGTTGGAGTCTGTGTTACGCTCTGGGTTTGAGCTCTTAGGGGGTTTTCTGCACTCTGCTTAGAGCTCTCTGTGGGCTCAAAGCTAAACTCTTTAAAATGCTCTAAATCGTGGTAGAGGGCACGGGTGGTCTGCTCTGCATCAAACCCCTGCTGTTGGTAAAATTGTTTGAGCGCGTCGTAATTGAAATTGCTCTTTTGGGCTTTGATGAAGTCTAGCACTCGGGCCTTGTCAATCCCATCTGCAGCTAATCTTTTAAAATCTAAAGTTGCCATATTGTCCCTTTATGGGGCAAGCATAGTGGGAAATGAAAAGAGAAACAAGGGTTAAAAACACATGCTAGGGAGCAGTAAACGTTATCAAAACTATTAAGCGGTAGGGAAAACGCGCATTAAGGTAAACGCGATATCTGTGCGGGGCTAGAATAGCCTCGCTAGCACAGATACCGCCACAATGAAGTAACCCCATGTTGTTATACAAAGCCAAGACCGTCATTCTAAACTGCTAAGCGGTAGGGGAAACATGGCATTAGGGCAGGCGCTATGTCTGTGCGAGGCTAGAATAGCCCCGCTTAGCACGGAAAGCGTTACAACAAATTAACCCCATGTTATACAAAGCAGAAGTCGTTATCAAAACTACTAGGCGGTAGGGAAAATGTCAATTAAGGGACATGAGAAGTCTTTGCGAGGCTAGCATAGCCTCGCTTAGCATGGATAATGTTACAATGAAGTAACCCCATGCCATGAAGCCAAAGCGTTATTCTAAACTGCTAAGCGGTAGTAAAACGCAAATTAAGGAAAAACGTGGCATCTGTGTGTGTGCAGAATGCACCCGCTAGCACGGGGAACGCCACAACAAAGTAACCCCATGCCTAAAGCCAAACCGTTATCAAAACTGTTAAGCGGTAAGATTAACGCGAGTTAAGGGGAAACTTGGCATCTGTGTGTGTGCAGAATGCACACAC
>NZ_FZMA01000024.1:0-45096 GCF_900197775.1 Helicobacter salomonis | reverse complement strand
ACCTGGGTGTAAAAGCGCATCTCGGCTTGGGTGTACTCCATCAAGGCTACACTCTGCTCTTGCAAGATTTTAAGGGCATGGGTTTGTATTAAGCTTTGTAAGTGGATTTGGGCTTCTAATTGCATCTCTCTTAGAGCTCTTAGGGGCATGCCCTCTTGTAAAATCTCTAGCACCACCCCCTTGAGCTGGTGTAAGTTCTCCTGATTGAATTCTCTTTTGAAGAGAGCCTCTAGGTTCTTGCGTGTTTGTTGGTAAAAGCTACCATGCTGGGCTTGCAGAAAAGAGAGGTCCATCTGCTTAATAGCCTGTTCAATGGCTCCTCTAAAGTCTTGTTCTATAATCGCGCCATAATGTGTTTCTAATTCTGTAATGAATTCTTGGATGGTCTGTTGGCGTCTAGTGATTGTTCTATAAGTACCTCCTTACTCAAGCGGGTATTTTTTTTGGAAGTTTCATGTATGAGGACGAGAAGTTTTTAAGGAATTATAATTGTAGATTAAGGGTTAAGCAGATCAAATCATGTAATTGCCATGCTCGATTTAGTACCTATTCTCCTCTCTTTACACCACCATGGATTGTAAATAACAAGAGTTGTACGAAAAAACTCTATTCTTTAGGACTTAAGATATAGCCACGCGGCAATTTTTAGTTGTGCTATAATTACCGCATTTGCCCTCTGTGGTACGGAATGACCTTGTAAACGTTTAAATGTGGGGTCTTTCGTGTTAATGTCCGCGGGGTGTTTTTAGTTGGGAAGCCGCTCCTTTTGGGGGTGTGTTTCATAAAAGCTAGAATAAAGGTTTTTGGAGATGTCATGCAGGCTTTAGCACGATTTGTTTACAAAAGGCTTTTAAACGCCCCTAATCGTGTAGTGTTTAAATTGTGGACCTATGTTCACCGCGGGTTATTAAAACTAGGTGATCCTCAGATCACTTTAACTTTCCGTGGCGTCACTTTTACCATGCCCTTTGCCCACCCGGTTTTTATTTGCCAAAAATATTACCCCTGTTACGACACGATCTTAAAGGGCATTGCCCAACATATCAAGGATCGGTATGGGCGTTTGTCCATGGTGGATGTGGGGGCTAATATTGGGGATACAGCGGTTTTCGCACAGGTGGATGGCGGGGCTTATATGCTTGTGGAAGGGACGACAAATTACGGTGACCTTATCCATACCAACTTAAGTCAGAATCTGCAAACCCCCCTGTACACTGACCAAAACCATCCTAAAAATGCACAGCGATACTATACAAAAACTCCCCAAAACCAAGAAGATAAAAGCTTTCTTGTGTACACAGGAATATTCCTGGGAGAGAGCAATGACTCTCAAGATCACAGCTTAAGGATGAAAGACGGGACGGCTAGTCTTGTGCGGGAACTCAACACTCAACACTCAACACTCAACACTCAACACTCAACACTTCAATCCGCACACTGGATAGTCTGATCCAAGAATGCGGCTTTACACCTAATTTTATTAAGATTGACACCGATGGTTTTGATTTTAAAATCATCCGAGGTGCGGAACAAACCCTACAAAAGTTCAAGCCTGCGCTTTTCTTTGAGTGGGATCATACCTGTTTAAGTGCCCAGGGCGAAGTTTCTACCGGGATTTTTCCACTGCTGAACAAATTCGGCTACGAACAATTGATTATTTTTGATAATTATGGGAACTTAGTCTGCACGCTTTCTAGTAAGGATATCCTTAACCTCTCTTTGTTAATGGATTATACTCGCTATTCCCAACAAAACCTTGTGCCCTTTTTCGATGTGCTAGCCATCCACAAAGACAGCCTCTTTTGCTTTGAAGATTACAAGAAAATCTATGATTCACAAGCCCTCACTTCTCAAGCATTTTAGCCTTTGTACCTACCGCTGTAGCCCCGCTAGGTAAATCTGAAACTACCACCGCATTAGCCCCAATTTTAACATCATTCCCAATCGTGATCGCGCCTAACACCTTCGCGCCCGCTCCCACCACCACGCGATCACCCAAGGTAGGGTGGCGTTTGCCCTTGAGCTTACCCGTGCCTCCTAGAGTTACCCCATGATAAATGGTTACATCATCCCCAATTTGAGTAGTTTCCCCAATCACCACGCCCATGCCATGATCGATGAACAAGCCCCGTCCGATCTTTGCTCCCGGGTGGATTTCTATCCCGGTAATAAAACGCGCCAACTGCGAAAGTGCACGGGCAAGAAAGTAAAAACGCTTTTTGTGCAAAGCGTGGGCCAGGCGGTGGGCAAGCAGAGCATGAATCCCCGGATAGAGCAATAACACCTCCCATTTATTGCGCGCGGCAGGGTCTTGGGCTAGAGCGCGCTTTAGACTATAGTCCAAATCCAGCATCATAAAGTCCCGTAGAGATGTATTTTTCTCCTCCATCAGGGGCAATGGCCAATACGGATTTCCCATTGCCAAAACGGCGCGCTACTTGCAACCCGGCAAAAATGGCCGCTCCTGAAGAAATACCCACTAAAATCCCCTCTTTTTCTCCAAAGAGTTTAGCCGTGTGCATTGCATCGCGCTCATCTACGGCGATCACCTCATCGACCACGCTTTTATCGTAATTGCCCGGTACAAAGCCCACACCAATCCCCTGAATCTTGTGCGGGCTATGCATGCCTCCGCTTAAAATAGGCGATTGGGCGGGTTCTACCGCAATGATTTTAGCGTGATGACTCTGCTCTTTAAATTTGCGTCCCACACCTGCAATCGTACCCCCCGTGCCCACGCCCAGCACAACTGCATCTACGCCGGGCAAATCTTTTAAAATCTCTTGAGCAGTGGTGTCGTAGTGTTTTTGGGGATTGGCCGGGTTTTCAAACTGCTGGGGAATAAAATAACCCTCTTGTTGCCCTAACTCTAAGGCTTTATCAATCGCCCCCTTCGTGCCTTTCGCTCCCTCTGTTAAAATCAGATCTGCCCCATAAGCCCTAATGAGCTCGCGCCTCTCAATACTCATCGTCTCAGGCATCACAATCACCACTTTATAGCCCTTGAGTAGCCCCATTAAGGCTAGGGCAATGCCGGTATTCCCACTGGTAGGCTCGATGATGGTCATCCCCTTAGTCAGTCGCCCATCCTTCTCTGCTTGCTCGATCATTCCCAAAGCGGCGCGATCCTTAACACTCCCACCCGGATTAAACTTCTCTAGCTTCACAAAAAAATCTGCCGATCCCTCTTCTAAAAGGTGGTTAGTTTTCAAAACGGGGGTATGCCCAATGAGCTCCAAAGCATTTGTATAAACCATTTTCAATCCTTTCTATACAAGATGCCCCATGAGTAACACAAAGAAGTTAACTTCTCTCTAAAAAGAGATCCTTTTCACTAATTTGCGCTCCCTCGCTCAAAATGGCCGCACGCTCTACCACGGAGAGCAATTCGCGGATATTGCCATGCCATGTATAACTTAGCATACACTCCTTAGCCTGCTCGCTAAAACTCTTCTCCCCTAAATCATAAGCGCACAACACTTCTTGTAATTTCCACTCCGCTAAAGGCAAAATCTCCTCCTTGCGCTCTCTAAGCGGGGGGATTTTAAGCGGGATGGTGTGCAGTCTGAAAAATAAATCCTCTCTAAATTCCTTAGCGTTGATCTTTTCTTGAATATTAGTATTAGTAGCAGCTATAAAGCGCACATCAATTTTGATAGGCTTATGACCGCCTAACCTTGTAATCTCCTTTTCTTGGATCGCCCTTAAAAGTTTGCTCTGCAATTTCAAGGGCATTTCGCTAATCTCATCTAAAAACACGCTCCCCCTGTGTGCGCTTTCAAAGAGCCCTGCTTTGGCGCTGGTGGCATCGGTGAACGCGCCCTTTTCATAGCCAAATAATTCAGACTCTAAAAGGTGTTCAGGGATAGCTGCCATGTTAATCGCCACAAAGGGCGCACCCTTGCGCTTAGAGTTTTCATGGATAAAGTGAGCAAAAACTTCCTTACCTACCCCGCTAGGTCCTTGTAAAAACACGCTCGCATCAGTAGCTGCTGCCTTAAGGGCTTGTTTTTGTACCGCCTCTAGGGCCTGCGAAGTAGCGATGAAAAATTCCTTTTTACACGCCTTATTGACCGGGTGAACTTTATGAAACTCCAGGACCTTTTTACTACGATAAATGGACTCCAAGAGCAATTCAGGCTTAAAGGGCTTTTGAAAAAAGTCTTTCACTCCTAGGCGAATGGACTCGATAGCTTTGTTAAGCGTGGCGTTCCCCGTAATCACAATCGCTTCATAACGCCCCTCTAATTTGCGCAAGAACTCCAATCCGTCCATTTGGGGCATATTAATGTCAGTGATGATGAGCTCAAAACTCTCATCTAAAGCCTTAAGAGCGTCTTTAGGGCTCTTAAAGGCGATCACCTCCAAATCCTCCTGGTCGCTAAAAAAGAGCTCCAAACTCTTGCGCATGTTAATGTCATCTTCTACAATGGCAATTTTCATGCTATCTCCTTGTGTAAATTTCAAGCACTAATAAGCCCCCCTCTAGGTGCACATTGGCAGGGGCAACCATGCGTAAAGTGGCGTTGTTCTGGTTTTGAGAATTTGTATTAAAACCACTGCTTTCAATGCGTACCTCGCCTTGATACAGACAATCCACCACCTCATCTTGGTAACTTTTTAACAAAATGTCCAGCAAAAAAGGCTCTTGTTTGGGGGAAAGTTTGGGCTCATTGATCGGGATTTCACATGTATAGTGTACCTTGTTGGTATGATCTCTTAGCGCGCGCGTGATCCCAAAAGCTTGACGCTTGGCAACCCCATTGTGCACCTGCATGGCATAAGAGATTACAAACTCCTGCGCGTGCAAAAACCCCACCAAGCACACCAATAAAAAGGCTTTACTCGACTTCTTCTTTAGGGCAGGTGCTCGCATAGACCACCTCATCACTCTCTACTTGCACCAACTTAACCCCGCTGGCATTGCGCCCGGTTTCGCGGATTGTCTCCATAGGCATGCGAATCATTTTTCCGCTTTTAGTGAGCAACATCAAATCCTGCCCCTCATCCACACTCACAATCCCCACGAGATTACCCGTTTTAGGTGTGATCTTCATCCCAATCACACCTAGCCCACCTCGCCCTTGTGCGCGATAAGCTCCTGCTAGAGTCTGTTTGCCTATGCCCTTAGAACTCACACTTAGCAATCGTTGTTCATCTGAACAAACTCCTCCTGCTCCGATCACAAAATCTCCCTCTCTTAAGCGCATACCTCTAACCCCCCTAGCCACGCGCCCCATTTCACGCACATCCTCTATGCCAAAGCGGATACACATCCCCTTAGAGCTGGCCATAAAGAGTTCTTGTACACTAGAGTCGATGATCTTGGCCGTAACCAACGCGTCATTTTCCTCTAATACAATCGCGCGCACCCCCCCTCGAATACGCCCAAAGGCACTGAGCTCTGTGCGCTTGACAATGCCATTCCTAGTAAAAAACACAAGGGATTTATCCGCGTCAAAATCCTTGGTGGGGATGGTTGCCTTGATACTCTCCCCGGGTTGCAAATCTACCAGATTAACCAACGCGCGCCCGATGGCGTTACGCCCCATTTCGGGGATTTTATACACCTTGAGCCAATAGAGTTGCCCGGTATTGGTGATAAATAAAATCGTGTCATGGGTGTTGGCGATGAAAAAAGACTCGATAAAGTCGTCTTCATGGGTGTTGCCCGACATCTTGCCCTTGCCCCCGCGCCTTTGTTGCTCATACACTTTTAGGGGGACGCGTTTCACATAGCCCTTATGACTGATGGTTACAACCATGTCTTCATGAGCAATCAAATCTTCAATGCCGATTCCCTCATAATCCTCTTCAATTTGGGTTTTTCTAGGGGTGCTAAATTTCTCTTTAACCTCTAAAAGCTCTTCTTTGATCAAGGCGTTGAGCTTGTCCGCGCTCTGCAAAATTCCCTCTAAAAGCGCGATTTTTTCTTGTAATTGAGCGTGTTCGCTGGTGATCTTTTCTTGCTCTAGCCCTGTCAGGCGTTGCAAGCGCATGTCTAAAATAGCCTTGCTTTGCTCCTCGCTTAAATGGTGGGTTTGCATGAGCAAGTCCTTGGCCCCCTGTGCGTCTACACTACCTTTAATGAGCGTGATCACTGCCTCGCTGTGCTGCAGGGCAACCTTTAAGCCCTCTAGGATATGTGCGCGCGCTTTGGCTTTTTCTAGTTCGTGAATAGTGCGCCGAATCACCACGCTTTTACGGTGCACTAAAAAGAGTTTTAACAACTCTAGGAGATTAAAAACGCGTGGCTCTTTATTGTAGATAGCGAGCAAGATAATACTAAAGGTGATCTCCATGTTGCTAGATTTATAGAGATGATTGAGCACAATTTCAGAAAACGCGTCTTTTTTGAGCTCAATGACCACGCGCACTCCCTCTCTATCGGATTCATCGCGCA
Organism: Helicobacter salomonis; assembly: GCF_900197775.1. Classification (NCBI taxonomy): domain Bacteria; kingdom Pseudomonadati; phylum Campylobacterota; class Epsilonproteobacteria; order Campylobacterales; family Helicobacteraceae; genus Helicobacter; species Helicobacter salomonis. The sequence goes on along the minus strand of NZ_FZMA01000024.1, from coordinate 38,693 downwards.
CCTCTGCGATACCCTCCACTACCTTATCTTTGGCTAGAGTGCTGATTTGTTCCACCAAGCGCGCTTTGTTGATCTGATAGGGGATTTCCTCAATGATGATAGTCTCGCGGTTATTGTGTTCTTCTACCCGACTTTTGGCGCGCACCTTAATGCGTCCGCGCCCTGTACTATAAGCCTCTAAAATCCCCGCTTTGCCACAAACCACTCCCCCCGTGGGGAAGTCTGGTCCCTGCACAATGTCTATAAGGTCTATTAACTGGACCTGGGGATTTTCCAGCACACAGATCAGCGCATCGATGATCTCATCGGGACGATGGGGAGGGATGGAAGTCGCCATCCCCACAGCAATCCCACTGGAGCCATTGATGAGCAAATTAGGCAGACGGCTAGGCAAAATGTCGGGTTCTTGGAGAGTGCTATCGTAGTTAGACACAAAGTCGATGGTGTCTTTGTCTAAGTCTCTTAGAAGCTCCTCGCTAGGAGCTGCCATGCGCGCTTCAGTGTAGCGCATCGCAGCGGCATTATCCCCATCGATTGAGCCAAAATTACCCTGCCCATCCACAAGGGGCAAGCGCATAGAAAAATCTTGTGCCATACGCACTAAAGCCTCATAAACCGCGCTATCCCCATGGGGGTGGTATTTACCAATCACATCCCCTACAATGCGCGCGCTTTTTTTATAGGGCACTTTAGAGCCTAAGCCCAGTTCATGCATGGCATATAAAATGCGCCGGTGCACGGGTTTTAGTCCATCTCTAGCGTCAGGCAGAGCGCGCCCCACAATCACGCTCATGGAGTAGTCTAAATAACTCTCTTTTAGGGATTCTTCAATGCGAATGTCTTCAATCTTGGGTTGCAAAACTTCTCCTAGAATACAAAATAAGCTCCCCATACGAGCGCGAAAAACACCAGAGCGATCAGTTGGGCAGCACTGCCCATGTCTTTGGCCTTCTTAGCTAGGGGATGTTTGTGGGTACCGGTAAAATCTACGGCGTTTTCAATAGCACTATTGAGCAATTCGACCACCACGCACAACACTCCGGGCAACACCAACAACGCAAATTGTGCAAAGGTATGCGCCACAAAACACGCCCCCACAAAGCCCAAAAGTGCGAGCAACACGACTTGTTTAAAAGCAGGCTCGTCATGAAAGGCCGCCTTTAAGCCCTCCTTAGAGTAAAGCCATGCTTGTAAAATGCGTTTCAAGGGTGCACCTGTAGGCGTAAGTGGGGCAAAAACTCCCAGGGATTATTAAAAGAGTCCAAAGCTTTAAAATTAGGGTCTTTGTTGTGTAAGGTGAAACCAAAGTGATCTCTTTCATTCTTGGCAAAGGCGTTAAAGGCTTTGATCAATTCTTGAGCGTGCGCGACTTCTTCTTGCAAACCCGCCACCATTAAGCCCACAATCACCACACCTTGAAAAGATTTTTGAATATCTGCTAGAGCTTTATTATAGTCTTTTGGGTCTTTGAGATCGCCCGACTCCTTTAAAAGCGGCAATAAGATGGCCTTAAAATCCTTGCTATTCAAGTCTACATCGAGGGTTTCTACATGCGCTTGCAACGCTTTGAGATCATTGGTTTGTAAGAGAGATTTGAGATTGAGGGGCTTTTGGGGGTCTTTAAGTCGGGCTTTTAATCCCAGTGTATACCCCAAATTTCCAGGAGCCTTGCAATGACTCTGGGTGAAGAGTTCTTCGTTTTTGAGCTGGAGGGCTATAGTGCAATGTGCGCTTTTGGGGGCCCATTTCTGCGTGCTGTGGATGTGCTCTACATCTAGGCCAAACTCTAGTCCATGCGATTTGACTTCGCTCAATCGCACAACTATAGGACCCAAATTAGGATTTTTAACCCCCTCGCTCACGCATCTAATGTGTTTAAACCCCGAGCATTCAAAGGGAGCAGCATGGATATGAGGAGCTAGGTGATTTAGACTTTCTTGCAAAGTTTTCTTAATATCATGGCTGAGTTTAAGCCCCACCCCCAACAAGCCCACTGCCAACAACGCTCCTGCAATCACGGCAATACGCAATAATTTTCTTCCCATCAAAACGCGATATCCAATTCTATACTCCCAATATTGTGGTTACGGGGTTGGTCTTTAAAAGTCTTGCTCAAATCAATCGCGCTAAAGGAGAGCCTCGTGCCCTTGTAGGCAATGGCAATCCCAATTTCAGCATTATAGAGAAAATAGGGCAAAGCGGTGATCCCCCTTGTGGTGGGGCTATTGCCCTGCACAAAAATATCGACGGGTTGGAATTTCCCCGTTGTCCCTGCAAAGATATATAATGAAAACTTATCGCTCACGGGCATCCCCCCGCTAAAACCCGTGTTGATCTTGTTAGGTCCAAAATCCACGCTCAGATTATAGCCCAAGCGCAACATTGAACCCACCTTGAAATGCGTGATTGCATTGCCCAAATCCATGCCTGCCCCTGCAAGCATATCCACATCAAAAAAACGACTCTTGAGTAGGGGAATTTTTTGTAGCCAAGAATAGTGGAATTGAAAGATAAATTCGTTGGCAATCTGAGAACCCCAACCTAAGAATTTTGGGTCATGCGCCCAAGTGTGGATCAAATCCTGGGTTCTGCCTGCTAGAGAGCCCGGTCCTGTCGTACCCATAGAGATAGCCAAAGTTTCTAGGGTGTGCTCACTTCTTTGCAAGATTCCTAGTTGGGCGCGCAACCAGCCTCCATAGAGGTGATCGCCCTTGATGGGGGTTGTGGCAAAGCGGTGCGCTAGGGTGGGGGTGAACATGGTCTGGGTTAAATAGAGAGTAAAGCGCGTTACCTTGGGTTTCTTGATCTGCAAACTCAGATAATCCATCCAAGACATTTTAGATGTCTTAAAATCGTATTCCTTGCTCGCCCAGCCGATGCGCGTGCCCGCCGTATAATAACGATCGATGTAGGGGTTGATATACCCATCATTCTCAGTGAGCAAATCGATGTACTGCTTTTTATAGGCACTTGGAGAGGCCGCACTTAAGCTGGACAACAAAAAGAGCAAGGGGGGCAGGCAACGCATGGGTTTTATTATAGCAAATTTTCATGTTTTGACTGCTAGCATGCATGCTTGTTTATACCACCATAAGGATTCCTATGTATTCCAAGCAAATCACCCAGATTCAAGAGTCCAGCACCATTGCTATCACTACTTTAGCCCAAGAATTGAAAGCGCAGGGCAAGGATATTTTGAGTTTTAGTGCTGGCGAACCCGATTTTGATACCCCAGAAAGTATTAAACAAGCCGCTGTTCAAGCTATTCAAGAAGGACATAGTAAATACACTCCTGTCAAAGGAATTCCAGAACTGCTTAAAAGTGTGAGTACGAAATTTCAACAAGAAAACCAACTCGATTACCGCCCCGATGAAGTGATGCTTTGCAATGGGGCTAAGCAATGCCTCTTCAATGTATTCCAAGCTCTGCTTAATCCGGGTGATGAGGTGATTATCTCTACACCCTGCTGGGTTACCTACCCCGAGTTAGTGCGCTATAGTGGAGCTAAAGCAGTGTTTCTACCCACTACTGAAGAGAGTGGTTTTAAAATCACTCCCGCTCAGCTAAAAAGCGCACTCGCACCCCAAACTAAATTTATCGTGCTGGCTAGTCCTTCTAACCCAACTGGCATGGTTTACTCTAAAGAGGAGCTTGAAGCTCTAGCCCAAGTGATCGCCCCCTCTAACGCCTTCGTAGTGAGCGATGAAATTTATGAAAAACTGGTTTATGATGGCGCGTTTTACGCCTTTGGGGCATTGCCGGGCATGTTGGAACGCACCATTACCATTAATGGACTTTCCAAAGCCTTTAGCATGACTGGCTGGCGCGTGGGCTATTTGGGCACCAAAGATAAAACTTTACTCAAGCACATGGTTGCCCTGCAAAGCCATAGCACTTCTAATATCAATTCTATTGCGCAATACGCCGCGCTTAAGGCTTTAAGTGGAGTGGCTAACGCCGATGTAGAACGCATGCGCCTAGCCTTTAAGGAACGGCGTGATTTGGCTTGTGCGAGGATCAACGCCATTCCTGGTCTAAGTTGCCTCAAACCCCAGGGAGCCTTCTATTTGTGGATTAAAATCCCAGGAGCTAGTTTGGAATTTTGCCAAAACCTTTTAAAAGACCAAGGGGTCGCGCTCGTGCCCGGAGTAGCCTTTGAGATGGAAGGTTTTGTGCGCATGTCCTATGCCTGTTCCATAAAGCAAATCGAAAGTGGGCTAGAGAGATTGCAAAAGTTTATGCACGCTTAGAGTTGTTGGGCTAATAACACTTCTTGGATGACATGGGCTTGGTCTTGTTTGCACACCTGAATCACCACATCGATCGCGCTTTTCACATAACGCTCAACAATGTTTAGGGGGAGGCGTTGGTGGTTACCCATTTCCAAATTGAGCGCGATAGCCTCCAATACCTGATCGACTCCATTAGCATGTAAAGTAGCCAGCATTCCCTTATGCCCCGTATTCCCAAAACGCAAGAAAAGCAGGGTGTTACGAGTATCAATTTCCCCCACCATCAAGCGATCGGGACGCATGCGCACCGCCATATTGAGCGCGTCTTCATAGCGCAGGTTTTGCTCGCCCTTGTTCACCAAGAGTCCCACAGCGTTTTCAAAGCCACTCAAATCCAATTCCTGGCTATCTTCCACACTCACAACGCGCGTTTGCTTAGGGACATAGGCTAGAAGGGCGTTGAGTAGGCTTGTTTTTCCACTCGCCGTGCCCCCGCTAATGAGAATATTATACCCCTTGCACACCATGTCTTGTAAGTCCGCATAATTATATGCACATTGCGCCCCGAGTCTAAAGGCTTGTAGACTGAAAGTTCGCGCACTGGGCACACGGATATTCAAGCTAATTTCTTGGGTGGTTGTGATGCTGAAGTGATTAGCGCTCACGCGGTAACGACTAAAGGGTAGAGAGGCATTGAGCATGGGATACTCTCGATCAAAACGCATGCCATAATAACTGGCTAATTGTTCGCAAAAACGCAGTAAGAAACCCCTACTCAATGCGGGCTCTTGCACTTTTTGACACGATCCATCTAGCTTATAAAGCCAAATCTCCCTCTCTCTATTGCTCACAAGTTCGCTAATGTCACTCTGCAAATAGGGGTTTAGCGCCTCAATATGCGCCTGCAACACCCGATGGGTGGTCAACATCGCCTTAGAGCAAGCTGGAGGTCTTGGGGGGTATCAATGCCTATACTTTGGCTTTTGACAACGCTGACCCCAATGGGTTTATGGTGGTAGAGCGCGCGGAGTTGCTCGAGTTTTTCAATTTCTTCTAAGGGGCTTTTTTCCAGCGCGCAGAATTCCAAGAGGGTGCGCGCACGAAAACCATAAACACCAATATGCCCGTAGAAAGGGCATTCCCGCCCATCACGGCTGAAGGGAATGGGTGCGCGTGAGAAGTAAAGCGCGTGCTGTGCGCCCAAGACCACTTTGACCACATGGGGATCGCGGGCTTCTTCTGAGGCAATGATCTTAGCGCAGGTGTGCATAAAAGGGGTTTTTTGGGCGTGCTCTAAGAGAGTGGCGATCACCTCAGGTTCTAAAAAGGGTTCGTCAGCCTGCACATTCAACACCACGCTCTCAGGCGCAAGTTGGAGGATTTGGCAGGCCTGCGCACAGCGATCCGTGCCACTTGGGTGCTCAGGGCTGGTTAAAATAGCACGTAAGTTAAAATCTTCACACACCCGCAAAATTTTCACATCATCGCACGCCACCACCACCTCATCTACTTTCTGGGCATTACGAGCCGTGCGCACCACCATGGGCAAGCCCTTGATGTCTGCGAGGAGCTTTTGGGGAAAGCGACTGGATTGTAATCTGGCAGGAATTAAAATCATGTCCCCATGGTAGTCTTTTTGAGCTGAACTTGCAAGGACAACAATGGGCGAGTCCAAATATCTTTAGCATTTTGAGAGCTTCATGGGATTTAGAAGGGCATTTCATGTGTATCTTGTGCTACAATGCTTAATGTGAGTTGTGCATTCTCGATAAAGGTCGATACTTCAAGCCTATGCAGGTGTGCAGGCCAGTAAATTAACGCTAGTTATTCCCGTAGTTTAAGCCTGCGGGCTTAACGCAAATGGGAAATGGATATGTTGGGGTTTATATCGCGGTTTTTAGGGGTGGCGTTGTTGGTTCTCTCTGTGGGCATAGCCAAAGAAATTAAAGAGGTTCATGTCGCTGGAGCGGCTAATCTCACGAAGGCTTTGGAGGCTATCAAGCAGGCTTTTTTGAAAGAACATCCGAGTGTCAAGGTGTATTTGAGTTTTGGGTCTTCGGGCAAGTTATATAATCAAATCCACCAAGGTGCGCCCTTTGATCTCTTTGTGAGTGCAGATAAAAAACGCCCCCTGCGCTTGAGTGAGGACAAAATTACCCCCTACACGCCCAAGGTTTACGCAAAGGGTGTACTCGTGCTTTGGAGCAAAACGCGTGTGATACCCTCCTTAGAGGTTTTGAAAAGCTCTTTTGAGCACCTTGCTATGGCTAATCCAACCCTAGCTCCCTATGGCAAGGCTAGTATGGAAGTGCTTGAAAAACTCCAGCTTGCCCAAATTCTCAAGCCCAAAATTTTACTAGGCAATTCCATCGCCCAAGCCAATCAATATGTTGCTAGTGGAGGAGCTGAGCTAGGCTTTAGTGCGTTATCCTTAATGAATCGCCACGATTCTAGGCGCTATTACATCGTGCCCAAAGAGTATTACCAACCCATTGAGCAAGCTCTAGTACTCACCAATGCGGGAGGAAAAAACCCTCTTGCCAGAGAATTTGAGCAATTCATTCTTGGGCAGACAGGGCGTGATATTCTAAAAAATTACGGCTACATTGTGGATTAGTGGATCACGCCTTTTTCACCACTCTCAAACTCACCTTTGCCCTAGCCACTTGCACAACCCTCATCTTGCTCCCCATTGGACTAACTTTGGGGGCTTATTTGGCTCACAGACAGGGCTTGCTCAAAACTCTTTTAGAAACCCTCACTTGGATGCCCCTAGTGCTCCCCCCCACAGTGCTAGGATTCTATCTTTTATTGCTCCTATCCCCCACAAGTCCCCTCGGGGCGTTTTTAGCAAAAAACCTACACTTACGCTTAGTCTTTAACTTTGAGGGGCTCGTCTTGGGCAGTGTGATTTTTTCTCTGCCCTTTATGGTCAACCCCATCCAACACGCTCTAGCTAATTTACCCCCCTCACTCAAAGAAGCCAGCTACACTTTAGGTAAGGGCAAAATTTTTACCTTTTTTAGAGTGCTCTTGCCCAATATTAAACCCAGTTTGTGGTTGGCGATTACCACTACTTTTACCCATACTATTGGAGAATTTGGAGTGGTGATGATGTTAGGGGGGGATATTGAGGGAAAAACGCGCGTGGCCAGCGTGGCAATCTTCATTGCTTCAGAAGCTAATGAAGACGCGCTGGCTAATCAATACGCCTTAGTACTCTCTAGCGTGAGCTTTGCTTTGCTCTTTGGGATACTCTGGTGGCAAAAGAGGAGTAGGGTGCTCTAGTAGGTAAAAGTTTTTGTGCTCAAAAAATTGTGCGACAATCTGCACGTGGACAGGGGGATGAGCGCTTCTAAAAATCCCTAAATCTTGGACAATGATCAGGGGTTGAATACTCTCCCCACCCACGAGTCGCTCGCGCACATAGAGCTCTTGATCGTAACACAGCTTCAAATCCGATAAGGATGTGGGCGGTATTTGGAGCAGTGCGCTAACTCCGCGCATATCTAAAAATAGCGTGTCATCTTTAGGAGAAAGCCCCACCTCCAGCGTGAGGGGTTTAACCTCTAAGTTATGCTCTTTAGCGAGTAATTTCTGGGCTAAAGTAGGTTCAAGCGTGATAGCTTGGACGCGCAAATCTTTAATAAGGACCTTTTTGCTTGTAGAGCGGTTGAGAATCACACTGGGGAGGAGCTCTTGATCCAAGTGCACATGGGCGCGTAAGAGAAGATAGCTTAGGGCACTTTGCTGCAGAAGCTCATAACCCTGTGCGTGTGCTTCCAAGACATCACGTCGTTTAAAAAGTTCTAGGCGGCGGGGAATGCCAGCAGGATGGATTTGACCATTGAGTGGGCTCATTAATTCAATACAAGGCTTATCTTGTGCCTCTCTTTGAGCGTTTAAAGCAAAGCGACATCCACAGTAATTTTGTCGGTAGAGTTTATCCCGCTTAGCCATGGCATTCTGTCTCTCCACCCCTCCCTTAGCACGCGTGTTATGGTAAATAAATTCTAAGCCGTAACGCGCTCCAATTGCTTCACCCTGAGATTTAAGAATAATCTGTTCTTTCATGGGGCTGGAGAGTAGAGTCGTGCTAAAGTGCTCAATTCCGAGCATTAGAGCCATTTTGGCACTGGCCTCCAGACGCACATCAAAACAGACATTGCAACGAGCTCCCTTTTCACGCTCCTCCTCCAATCCTTGAATAGCCTGTAGCCAGGCATCCAGCGCATAATCCCCTTCTATAAGAGCCATATCTAGCATTTTGCACGAACGCTTGGCATCTTGCAGACGCAACTGGTATTCCTCATGGGGATGGATATTAGGATTATAAAAAAATCCGGTAAACTGCGTTTGAGGGTAGAGTTGCCGCAGTTCTTGTAAAAAGAAGTGGCTATCCACTGCACAACAGATGTGTACCAACATTTTAGGACAAGTCATTTTTTTAGCACCATGTAAATGTAATAACCCACCCCTCCTACCAACACTCCTCCTAAAAAGATGAGCATCAGAACATCTAACCATCCCATCAGGACCCCTTTGAGGCTTCCTATTCAAGCGCAACTATTCTTACAGACCTATAAAATCCCACAAAACTTTGCAAAAACCTACAAAGCTAGGATTTCTGCTGTCATTCTCGTTCCATCCACACCTGCTCTCACCAAAACACAAGATCTTGCCCTTTGGTTTTGAAGGTGTCAAGCGTTCCGCATGTCTACAAGCGCCGATGTAGCGGACTCTGCCTACCAAAGACAATGCTTATTTTAGCAAAAATTGGGATTTTTGTGGAAAAACAAAGCTATAACGAAATTCCACACGATTTTATAGAATTTATTCAACTGTCTCCAACCCTGCCAACACAAAATTGAAAAACCAAGTCAGTGTCTTTGATGCAATTTACTCTCAAGAGGTGCTTTATACTTTGCCTAATTTGCATGCCCACGCTACGCTAGCTTTTAACATCCTGAAGGACAAAGGTTTTTACTTTGCCACCATGGGTTGCTATCGTGAAAATCCCTTTTGGGCACAGCGCAAAGAAATCATCAGAACCCAAGAGAGCTATCCTGTTTGTGATTATTCACTTGAAGAGGTAGTTCGTGCCTTTGAGGGTGTGGGTTTTGAAGTTGGGCTTAAGAAATTACCCATGGAATATTTTGTCATCCACGGAGCTAAGTCTGCTCGAGAATTTGGTGGTGTGCTGAACTTGCTCACCCACTGCCACGAACACAAACTTTTATTCTGTTTTTATAAACAATCAACCCACGTATAAACGCTTGTCTTCAGCGAGAATACTTGGCGATTCCAAGTTTTACTCGCCAACAACCCGCCTTAGCACTCTCTATCATCGTCTCATGGTCAAAAACAACGAAGGGTACTCTAGATGTAGAGGGGTTAGATAATGACTGCGGGCTTCTGAGCATTCAAGTCTCCCCAAACTCAAATACGCTCTTGGCTTTTTTAATCTGTGCCAGGGGAATACGCTTTGATGTGTCTTGAATTGTAAATGTAATTTCATCCCCTTCCACCCCTTGCACTACCCCCTTAAAGCGTTCGTTTTGACTTGTGCGCACTTCTACCAAATCGCCTATAGAGAGTTCAAAATGTCTAAGTTTACTCAAGGTGCGCTCTAATCCCATAGAACTTACCTCCAAAGAGTAAGCCCCGGGCATGCTAGCGTGCACATCTAGCAGAGGAGAGATGAGCAAACTCGCCTCTTGGCATGTGTCCAGGGTTGTAGGACCTTTAAGGGATTTAATACTAATGCGCAAAATATCGCGCTGGTTTTCTTTTAGTAAAGTCACATCATAAAGCGTGCAGTCGATGCTCTGGAGCGTGGCTTCTAAAAGAGGCTCTAAATCTTCTAGCATCGAGACTCCTTAGCAATGGCCTTAAAGAGGGTTTCTAGGCGTCGTTCTTGCTCTAGGCTTTCATCGATATGGAAGCTAAATTTAGGACATTTAAACCATCCACTCACCTGCAAGACATGCGCGCGCAGCAAAGGAGTAGCTTTTTTAAGCGCGTGGAAGATTTCTTTTTGGGTCTGGGTATCAAGTGCTTGGGCATCAAAATAAACATGGGCGTGGTATTTCCCCCTAGAGCAGTGGGCGCGTGTGAGGGTGATCCCATGCAATCTAGGATCGTCCAGCGCGCTTAAAGCCTCTTGTATATATTCTAATAGTCCAGCATCAAGGCGCTTGGCATGCACGCTATCCATTAGAGTACCCTCGCCTTTTGGATTTCTCTAAAGCTTTCAAAGACATCACCCACGCGCACATCATTATAACGCTCTAGCATGATTCCGCATTCATAGCCCTTAGACACCTCTTGAGCATCGTCTTTAAAGCGTTTGAGAGAGATGATTTTGCCCACATGCACCACCACGCCTTCACGAATCAAGCGCACCTTGATTCCCTTGTTGATCACCCCATCGACTACCATGCACCCAGCAATTGTACCCACTTTGGGGATCACAAAGGTTTCGCGCACTTGGGCTTGCCCGGTATCTTCCTCCTGCACCACTGGGCTCATCAAGCCCCCTACAAGGGCTTTCATATCGTCCAAAAGCGCGTAAATCACGCTATAGGTTTTAATATCTACGCGTAATTCCTTAGCCCGCGCGCGCACATTGCCCGTCGGGCGGATATTAAAGCCCAGCACGAGGGCGTGAGGATTATTACCTACTAAGCTTAAATCGTTCTCGCTGATACCTCCCACACCTGCATTCAGGATATGGATACCCACCTCCTCATTATTGAGAGCCAAGAGGCTGTGTTTGATTGCCTCTAAACTTCCCTGTGTGTCCGCCTTGAGTACAATAGGAATCTGGGTGAGTTCTTTAGTCGCCACCATAGATGCGAGCTCATCAATATGCACCTTTGTGCTCTTGCTTAAAGCTTTTTGGCGCAAGTAGGTCGCTTTTTTATGCGCTAAAGAGCGCGCGGTGTTTTCACTTTCTACAGCAATCAAAGTAGAGCCCGCCATAGGCACTTCGCTTAAACCCGTGATGAGAGCCACCTGTGAGGGCTTGAGTTCTTTAACCGCTCTGCCCTGATCGTCTGTCATAGTCCTGATCTTGCCAAAGGCAATATCGGCCACCACCGCATCACCCACTCTAAGCGTGCCCTGCTGCACGATAAGAGTAGCTACCGCGCCCCGTCCCTTTTCCACACTGCCCTCTAAGACTATCGCCCTTGCTTGTGCGCTGGCTGAGGCCTGCAATTCCATGATCTCAGCTTGAATTAAAATCGTTTCTAAAAGGGTGTCAATGCCCTGTCCGGTTTTAGCCGAGATAGGGATAAATTCAAACTCCCCGCCCCAATCGCGCGGGTTGAAACCTAATTCTGCACACTCGGCTTTGAGTTTGTCCACATTAGCATTTTCTTTATCGATTTTATTCATCGCCACGATAATTTGCACGCCTGCGTCTTTAGCCTGCTTGAACGCTTCGACTGTCTGGGGTTTGACTCCATCATCTGCAGCGATTACGATGATCGCGATGTCAGTAACCTTCGCCCCGCGTTCGCGCATTTCCTTAAACGCCTCATGTCCGGGAGTGTCGATAAAGGAGATCCATTTGTCGTTTTTTTGCACCATATAAGCCCCGATGTGCTGAGTGATACCCCCCGCTTCACTCACAGCCACGCGCTGGTTACGGATTTTATCTAGTAAGGAGGTTTTCCCGTGATCGACATGCCCCATGATGGTTACCACAGGGGGGCGTTCGGCCAGATCATCTAGGGCTTGTGCGCTCTCTTCTTCGATGAAGACCTGTGCACTCTCAATCTGCACTTCTAATTTAAACTCTTCGGCCAAAATTTCGATGGCATCGCGATCCAAGAAGTCGTTTTTGGTAACCATCATGCCCAAATTGAAGAGGGTTTTGATCACATCGGCAAGATTGAGATTGGCACTTTGAGCAAACTCATATACCCGCACCTCTTCAGAAATGCTAATAGTGCTCTGCACGCTTTTCTGGGCATTATCGCTGCGATAAACGCGTTTTTTGCGGCTGGAACGGCGAATTCCTCCCTCATTCACCCATGGGGTTTTACGCTGAATTTTCACTTTATCAGCAATTACCCGGGGGGGAGCTTCTTCCTTTGACTCCAAATCTTGGGCATGGAAGTCAAAGAGAACAATCTCATCTTGCTCATCCTCATAAAGATCGTGGAAGTCTCGATTTTGAGAGAAATCCAACCTTTGAGCGCGACTCTTAGGACTGGGCTTGGCCACATTTTTGGTCTTAGAAGATTTCTTAGCTTTTTTCTCACTGGGCTCTTTTTGGCTCATCATAGAGGCTAAGGCCGCTCTAGCTAAAGCTGCTTCTTCCTGATCGGTGCGTTTGACAATGCGGATTCCGCGTGTTCTTTTGGAGAGAGCATTGGGTTCTTTAGATGGAGCAGGAGGCTCTGCGGATACACTTTCTGCAATAATGAGGGTAGGTGCTGGGGGAGGGGTAGCCTCTTCTTTTTCTGGAGTGCTCTTAGGAGCAGGGGGATCGACTTTGATCACTACTTCTAAGGGCGTGGTGGGGGCGGGTTTGGGCGGTTGTGGAGTGGGAGGTTTGGGCGCGCTCTGTCCCGTGCTGACAATTTCAATACTGCGTTTTCTAGGCGCACGCCGCGGAGTTTTTGGAACAGGAGATACCACAGACTCCTCTTGAGGAGTGGGGGGAGCCATTTCTGGTTGTGGGTCTGTCTGCGCTTTTGCCTTGCTGGTGGGGGGAACTTTCGAGGTGCTCTTAGGCATACGAGCATTCACCTTATTCGTGATAAAATCGTAGAGCTTGGCAGCCGTTTCCTCATCCAAACTAGAAGTGGTTTTAAGATTTAAACCAATCTCCTTAGCCTCCTCGATTACCATTTTCACATCTGTCCGACCCAATTCCAAAACAAAATCCTTCAATGCAATGCCACTCATGACGCGCGCACCTCCTCTAACCATGCCTGGATGTAGTGTTTATTTTTGGGGGTATGTTTAACCTTCAAGACCTGCTTATCAACATGCTTAACATGCAAACATGCGCCACACAAATAAAAACTACGCCCACTTCCTTGAAATACAATAATTCTACCCTCTCTCACGCTAAAGCGCAACAACTCTACCTGCTTCAAACGCGCCCTGCAGCATACGCAAGTGCGCACCGCGTTTTTAGAATAAAAGACGCTAGCTTTCAATCTGCACTCCTTGATTATCAAAGTCTAAAGACAAAACCCTAAAATTAGAATACTTGCCCTGCAACCTAGCTTGCAATGCTCTCGCATCTTCAGCATAGCACATATTAAAAAACGACGAACCACTTCCTGAGAGCGTACTCATCAACGCACCACATTCCAGTGCCATCCTCTGCACGCCATACAGTACGGGGTAGAGTTTCATACGCTTATCCTGATGCAAGCGATCCCTAGAAGCCACCTTTAGCACCTCCCATTTTTCCTGTGCAAATGCCATGCACATCAAACTCGCATGCGCGAGGTTGTAGGTGGCGTCAGCATAACTGCAGCGTTTAGGTAAAGCTTGACGCGAGAGTTTTGTAGAAATTGTATGAGGAGGAATCACGATCACTGCCTTGAGATAGCTGGGAATAGAAGTGCGTAAATGGTATACTTTCTTCTTGCTCCTCTGAAAATCCTCGCCAGGGAGCCTCTCTGTCGTAGCAATATTAAATCCCCCAAAGACTGCTGGAGTGATGTTGTCTGGATGGGATTCATAAAACAAGCTGGCGTGTAGCACTTCTTCTTTGTTGATATGACCATTTAAATAATGATGAATGGCACTTAGAGCCCCCACTATAATCGCAGAGCTACTGCCCAATCCGCGAGAAATAGGAATAGCATTGTGAAACAAAAACTCAAAATTTTGTTGGACGCCGCGTTTTTGGAGCGCATTCTTAAACAAATTGACAAAGATATTATCGACCAAAAATTTAGAAAAGCCCTCACCCTCACCTTGAATTTTAATGCTCGTAAAAACAGAGGGCACTACACTGAAGCGATTTCTGAGATTCAAACTAAGCCCCAAACAATCAAACCCCGGTCCCAAGTTCGCGCTTGTAGCAGGCACACTAACAACCAAATCACTTCCTAAGTTTTGATGCTACATTATAGCTTAATATTGTGTTTTTTACCTAAACAGGGGACAAAAGATACAAAGGTTTGGACTCTGCACTAAATAGGCTAGGATCGAGCAGAACAGGTAAACGCATGGCGCGCACTTCTGGATTTTCTAAGGGTCTAAGAACAATCTGACCCCGATGATAAAGATAATAGCTCTTACCAAACGCCTTGATGGGACGATAGGCATTAAACACGAATCCAAGAGCTCCATAGAGTCTAAGACCCTTTGTGATCGCGAGCGTGTGCACAAAAACATGAGTCAACTTCATGGCTGTAAAACTTCCTGGACCGGTGGCGTAGTAAATCGCGCGCAACGCACACCCCGCGCACGCCAGCCACCTAGAAACTTGCGCAAATAAACTCGCAAGCGCAACGCTTGTGCCCTGTGTGGAATACACGGAGTAGACCAACTCGTTTTCGACATAAACACCCATTTGCACAGGGCGCTGCAGAGCCAGCACCACAAGCACACACCGCACCAACAAATCCCAAATTAGTTGTAAGCCACCGCCATTTCTCCAGACGCGACACTTTGCCTTTGAGGAGAGGGAGATAGATGCACCACTTCATAGGCCTGTGTCTCTAAAACCTTATTTACAAGCATAGCATTGAGTTTGTGACTTCCCATGTAAGAGCAATATGCACCAATAACCCCCTTACCCAAGAAGGCTAAGTCTCCCATCGCGTCTAAAATCTTATGGCGCGCAAACTCTTCTTCGTAGCGCAAGCCTTCTTTGTTTACAATGCTGTGCTCATCGAGTACAATGCAATTATTTAAATTTCCACCCTTAGCAAGCCCGATGGAACGCAAATAATTCACCTCCTGCAAAAAACCAAAGGTGCGCGCCCTAGCGATCTGCTCTTTATACTGCTGTCTTGAAAACTCAAAATAATAACGCTGCTCTCTAATCATAGGATGGGCAAAATTAATGCCAAAATCAAAAGAGAGAGAAGAGCTCGGGCTGATCTTAGCAAATTTAGGACCATCTCTAACTTCCACCTCCTGAGTGATACGCATGAAAGATTTGGGGGTGTCCAGCTCTACAATCCCTGCTTCGTCCAAAAGCATACAATGAGCAATCGCAGAGCCGTCCATAATGGGAATTTCTTCGTTATCGACAGAAATCTTAAGATTATCAATCCCATAAGCACTCACGGCCGAGAGCAGATGCTCTACGGTAGAGATACGCGCCTTAGGATTATCTGGGGCAGCTAGAGTAGTTGCCATGGTCGTGTCCACCACACTCTCGTGCGATAAGGGCATCTGAGCTTGCAAATCCGAACGAGCAAAAACAATACCCCGCCCTGCCTCTAAAGGCTCTAAAACCATTCTAACGGGCACACCCTTATGCAAGCCAATCCCAACCACCTCGACGCTTCTTGCGATAGTTCTCTCATTCATACAATATCCTTTATCTGAATTATATCGTCATTTTTTGTTATCAATTTTAACTTCTCATTCTCATTAATGCGCTCAATCAAGGTATCGCTCAAGATTTGCCCTTGAAATGTGATATGAGAAGAATACACATTTTTAAGCACCATACACGCCCCCATGCAAATGATGATCCCTTCACAACGCCCGTAAATACTAATATTCTGCTCTGAAACAATCTTGGCCCCATGGTTAATATTGCCTAAAAAAATTAGACTAGCAGTGCTGTCAATTTCTTCACCACTACGGATATGCCGTTCGAAAATCTGCACCCGTTCAGTTAACGGAGCTTTAGGCTCTACAACGCTTAAGGCTTGAGTGGCTTCGTAAATCACGATTTGATCGCTATTTTTACCTTTGAGCTCTTTCGTGCTAATGCTGTAGGCAAGTCCATAGTGTTCTAAGGCTTCTAACACTTCTATTTCAGGAGGAGCTTTGAATAAGAGTAGGTAATCCTGCAGGAGAGGAGCATTTTTGTGAATGAAATTGAGATACTGATCCTTGTGCGCTTTGCTCAATTCAAAGCAACGCACCTGTTTCTGCCTAGTTTGCAACACTCAGCTTACCTTTGTTCTTGGATACGCCGCTGTGCTTGACGCAACACATCATTAAAGCGCTGGATAAACCCCGCGTCCATCCATTCTCGTGGACGCACTGATACACCTTGCACTAAAACTTCAAAGTGTACATGATCAAACTTGCTCGTAGAGTTTTTACCACTCACGCCCAAAACACTGTCCGCGCTAACTAAATCTGCTTTTCTCACTGCTACAGATGAGAGACTCCCATAGAGCGCGTGTAAGCCTAGACCATAGGAGATTAAAACGCCTTTGCCATAACTTTGCATCTCCTCTGCCAGGACCACACGCCCTTCATTACTCGCAATGACTTTGGAATGCTTGCCAAAGAAATCTGTGCCTGAATGTAGAGATTCACCCAGCAAATCCCCTTTGAACAGAAAAGATTGCTTGGCACCAAAAGGGCTCAAAATTCTAGGTTTACTGGTATTCAAAGGACTGAAAGGTTGGAATTTGAGAGCGCTATAAGTGAACACATTGCTTAAATCTTGCTGGATAATCTCTTGGAGATTGGCGTGCATATTAGTGCGCTCAAGATACGGGTATGTTTTTAGACCCTGCAGTGCGTCTGCCTTACTCGCATACTGTTTACTCAAGTCAATTTTGCTCTCCATCCTGGGTACTCTAGTATTTTGGATAAAACTTAAAGGCACGACTGTAGTGTTGAGAGATTTATCCCTGGCGATGATTTTGCTATTAAAAGCGCGTTGTTGCAACGACCATGGCAAAATAGCTGCATAGTATTTGTCTTGCATGAAGGGAAAGACCTTAAAGTCCATGGAGCCGTTATTGATCCATACTTTGTCTAGGGAATCCTCTTCCACTTTAAAGACTACAAGCGCGCTCCCCCCATAAGTAATACTGGATGACTGCGCGAGAGTGCGGATAGTGGGTGGAGTTGTGTCCAAGACTAGATCAAAGCTTTTGGTAGTTATATTGCCACTGAAGAAATTGCCATTACTCCAATCGCATAGACTGATCTCATAGTGGAGTATCGTTTGATCATTGAGTTGAATGCTAGGTTTAGGTAACTCAAAAACCAAGCGACTGGGTTCGTCCAGCACAATCTGATTTTTGTCATAAACCACTAAATGATCGCTCGTAGAAACCTTAATATGATAAGAGCGGATTTTAGCCGGGGATTCCAAAATAACGCGTATGTGGTGTTTGAGATTCCAGTGTGTCGGATTCTCAACACGCAGATTCTGCGCTGGTGCCTTTTTACTCCCCTCTTTGACAACCTTCATAACCAAACTAATCTGCCCCTGATTATCCTTACTAACCCAGTAGTTATAGCTCAAATATCCACATCCTACTAATGCTATTAATACAATCAAACGCCACACAATTTTGCCTTAATCAAAAAACATAGAGCACATTGAACACCATGAAAGTCGTGCGTTTGAAACCAATATCGCCACTGAGCAAGGTCTTGCTAGACTGAGAATTAGTATAGACCGCTGGAGATTCTGTTCCAAAACGCAGGTAAGTCAGTGGAATCTTAGTGCCCAATTCAAAACGCACATGCCGTCTATAAGTAAAGGCGAGCCCAAGATTGATCGTGTAATCTGCCTGTGCGAGCATTTTCCAAAAGATATTGGGACTTTTATAGGCATTGGCGACAACCTGATTGAACGCTGCGTTTTTAAAATCACGCAAGAGCATTAACCCCACTCCAAAACCAGCATATGCGCCAATAAAGTGCTGTTTTTGCTTATCTAGGGGAATGTCAATGAGCGCGTCCATATCTAAGGAGCCCAGTGCATAAAACAACTTCCCAAACCCTTTGTTAGTGCTATTGCCATTCAAGGTTCCAATTGTAGCAAGCCCCGGTATGACAAGTAGATCCCCATAAATACGCGTACCAAAGTACAGATTAAAAAATTGTTGGTAACCCAATTCAAGATTTAGCATGCCAAAAGTGCTTTTTAGACTAACAGGAGCACTAAAGACATCGTTGGGAACCTTGATTCCAAGATCTGTGCTCAACACCTGGTCACCACTATAGGACTCCTCTAATCCCCCCACGCCAAACCCACCCCCTAGAAAAAACCCGCTTTTTTCTTTGGCAATGCTATAACTCTCAAATTTTTCTGCCTTAAAACGCCAACTCTTATGTTTGTAGTGCTTTTCAATGTATTTTTTAGAGTAGTAATGTTGGGTTTCTGGGACCACACCGAGCGCACGAATCCTATCTTCTAAATCTTTAATCACGGGGTCTGAATCAAAGCGATGGGGGTTCTCTGGCATGCCAACGTTGGGTTCTGGATTGATAGGCATTCCATAAGGATAGGGGGGAAGCGCTGGATTGGTAGGAATAAAAGGGAGCGGAGGTAGTGGGACCAGACTAGGAGCCATAGACGGACTGGGTGCACAAACAGGTGTATTTTGTGGATGTGGCGTTGCAGGGGGCTGTTTTTGTACTTGGGGTTGGGGATTGGGCAAATCCGACTCAGGTTCAGAGGCATCTTCAAAAATTACATCTGAGTTGGTATCTTTTAAAATAGGCCGTACTTTGGGTTGAGGGTTAGGCTGGGGGCTAGATTGAGGATTGGGTTGTACTTGGGGTTGGGGATTGGGCACATTTGATTTAGATTCAGGAGCATCTTCAAAAATTACATCTGAGTTGGTATCTTTCAAAATGGGTGGAGGCATCGCTACTGCACTTGTTAGAAGTAAGCTTGTTGCAAACAGAACTTTCATTGCCATTCCCTAGAGCAAAAAATTATAGCTGATATAGTAAAGATTATCGCTAGCAAAGCTATAGGCGAAGGCATGGCTGACTTTCAATGGGGGAACTTTTAAAGCAAGCTCGATGCGATGCCTGATGTTTAAGGTCATGGAAATGCCCAAGTTAATAACTAAGCCAAAGCCATTGGGATTGTGCACGGCACTAGGGTAATCTTTGTAACCACTCCACCCTACGCCAAGCCCTCCAAAGACTCCGATAGCATACTTTTTACGAGTATCAATGGATTTATCCATCACTAAATCTACATTGAAGCTTGCTATCTGGTAAGCGCTGGATTGTTCTGGCTTAAGCACGCTTTTATTGACTCCCCCCATGTATTCCCCATAAACGCGCAATCCACCTATATCGCTCTTGACATACCTTTGGTAACCTATTTTTAGGCCATACAAGAGGGGCAAGCCTGCACTCCTAATTCCATTGATTCGAATGAGAGTTTGCGTTAGTAGGACACCCACGAATGGCCCACTCTTGCGCTTGGCCACTTCTTGGACAAGTTTTGCCTGCTCTGCTTCATAAAGTTGCCCTCTGAGCATGTAAATTTGAAATTCTCGCTCAGAAGAAATATCACGCTGTTGGTGTACAGACACCCCTCCCCAACATGTATTCAAAACAAGGGTACCCAAAAAAAGCCCCTGAACAGCACGTCTAAAAAACATATTGATACCCTATGTGCATCAATCCACCCCACCATGAAACATCTTTGTTGGCAAGCACTTTAAACTCAAGCTCCACGCGATTATGTCCAAAGATGCTAAAGGCAATCCCTGCATTAGCCATCATGCCAAAAAAAGCAGTAGTATCAGTTCCCTGTGTGATCACCCCCAATCCCACTCCCAACAAAAAACCCATAGAAAGGTAGCGTTGCACCAAGGGCAGAGTGGGATCGATCATCAAATCTGCGTTGATAGTTGCGCTTTGGTAACCGATGCGCCCAACATTGGAGCGTTTGGGTACTGCGCCGATGTATTGGATGTAAACTCGCCTCCCGATAAAATTAGGGCGCATGGTCTTGGCGAATAAGGAAGGACGGAAAGTCTGGTAGCCAAAACGCACGCCGATACTCCACAAGTATTCCATGCGTTTGCCCTGAATTGTACCTTCTTGCATGGCACGCTTGATCGCATTGTTGTAGAAGAAACCCGTGCTCAAGCCCAGCAACAACCCAGTTTTGCTTTCGGCATGCTTAATATCGTCAATCAAGAGAGCGATTTCTTGATCCGTGTACTTCTCATAAAACTTGATGTATTTATAATACTTTGGATCGAGTGTCGTATAATCTATGCCCCATAATGTCTGAAAAATCAAGACAGACATCCCGAGCACCCCTTTAATCTTCAAATCCAACCCTAATGAAAAATTTTAGCCCTATCATAGCATTTTAAAGGTAAAATCTCTCAAAAAGTGTGAGCATGATGAAGATGACTCTAGGTTGTCTACGCCGCAAAAAGCACCCTAAAGATGGCGTAAAACCTTCTAAAATTAGCGCCATTACAGCCTATGACAGCTTGTTTGCAGCTTTGTTTGATCCTTATATCGACTTGATCTTGGTAGGTGATAGTTTGAACATGAGTTTTAATGGCAGGCTAGATACTTTGAGTGCGAGTATGCAAGAAATGCTTTACCACACTAAGGCGGTGTGTCGAGGCGTGCAACGCGCCTTTGTAGTGGCCGACATGCCCTATGGAAGTTACACTAATGAAAAACAAGCCCTTAAGAACGCCCTGAAATTCTACCAACATACCCGTGCTGATGCCATTAAATTAGAGGGAGGGGCTGAACGGGCTCATATCATCAAAACCTTAGTTGGGGAAGGTGTGGCAGTGGTAGGGCACATTGGTCTCTTGCCCCAGAGTGTACGAGGCGTAGGGGGTTATAAGATCACGGGCAAGACGCCAGAGAGTGCACAACAAGTCTTAGAAGATGCTTTGAGTGTGCAAGAGGCAGGGGCAAGCTTGGTTGTTTTGGAGGGCGTGGTTGCGCATGTGGCTACAGAAATCACCACTCAGCTAGACATCCCTACAATAGGCATAGGGAGCGGGGCGGGGTGCGATGGACAAATTTTAGTCTTTAGCGATATGCTTGGACTATTCAAAGCATTTAAGCCTAAATTTGTGCGATCGTATTTGGAGGGAGCAACGCTTGTAGAAGAGGCTGTGCAACGCTATATCCAAGACATCCAAACAGGGCATTTCCCCTCCGAGCAAGAGAGTTACTGATGCAAAGACTTGTCAATGTAGAGGCACTCAATTTAGAAGAGCAAGAATCTGTAAGTCTGCGCCCTAATTTATGGGAGGACTACATTGGACAAGAACAGATTAAAAAATTGTTGCAGGTCTCTATTGGTGCCGCTCTCAAACGCCAAGATACCCTAGATCATGTGCTTTTTTTTGGTCCCCCAGGTTTAGGCAAGACCACTTTAAGTCATCTCATTGCCAAAGAACTCCATGCCAATATCAAGGTTACTACCGCCCCTATGATTGAAAAGACGGGTGATTTGGCCGCCCTGCTCACCAATCTTAATCCCAAAGATGTTCTTTTTATCGATGAAATCCACCGCTTAAGCCCTGCCATCGAAGAGGTGCTTTACTCAGCGATGGAGGATTTTAGATTAGATATTATTATTGGGTCTAAAGCAGCCGCTCAGACTATCAAGATCGATCTCAATCCCTTTACTCTCATCGGGGCTACCACACGCGCGGGGTTACTCTCTAACCCCCTGCGCGAGCGCTTTGGCTTGCATTTTCGCATGCAGTTTTACAGCATAGAAGAGCTCGCTACCATTATTACACACGCTAGCACTAGATTGCAAAAAGATATAGAAGAAAAAGCGAGTGCAGAGATTGCCAAACGCTCAAGAGGCACACCCCGCATTGCGTTGAGACTCTTAAGGCGGGTGCGCGATTTTGCCGATCATGCCAGCGAATCGAGCATTTCTCTGCAAACCACACTTTTTGCCTTAGAGGAGCTAGGCGTGAACGCGCATGGTTTTGATGCGCTAGACTTGCTCTATCTCAACCTCTTAGCTAACGCCAAGAATAAAGCCTTGGGACTGAACACTATTGCGGCCAGCCTGCATGAAGATGAGAGTACGATTGAAGAGGTGATCGAGCCTTTTTTGCTCGCCAATGGCTATTTGGAGCGCACGGCTAAGGGGCGTATTGCTACGCTTAAAACTTATGAAACTCTCAAGTTGGATCGCCCCCGATTGCTCTGAAATTTTAAAAAAATCGTAAGCAAAGCATGCTATACTGCGCTACTTAGTTTCTGCTAAGTTATGGGGCTGAACAGGATTTCGACAAGGGTTGCATAGCGTGGGTTGCATGCCAAGTGTCTCTTGTAAAACGACACAAACAATAACCGTAAACAATCCTAATTACGCTCCCAACTACGCTAAAGCTGCGTAGCGAGCTGGAAACTTAGCAATCGACTGGCGTTAGCTAGGTATTCCATCATTGTAGCCAGTTGCCTCTGAAAAGTGCTCACTCCTCAGAGTAAGATTGAGAGCTAGGGTCTTTCTATTAGTTTGAGAGGTTGTTAGGAAAGCCCGAGAACTTTAACTTCTCTAAGCATGTAGATGCCCACGGATGGATGTAATTTTTGGACTGGGGTTCGATTCCCCACAGCTCCACCATTTTGACAATGTTTCCCCCATAGAAGGATTGATGCGCCGATGAGTTGTAAGCAGTGTTTGTTGCTATCTATTTTATGGATGCATTTTGGCGCGTCATGGCTGGTGGGTATTGATGTCCACGCTCTCTCTAAGGAAGAGGCTAAAAGTGCAGATTTAGCGACCCAACTAGTTATCGCAAGCAACAAAATCTTAGAAGAGGCCATTGACAAGGGTAGAGATTATCAGGAGGTAAAATTACTCGATCGTATTTACCAAGAAGCCAAGAACATTAAACTTGTGTTGGCCCCCAACACCAATCCTCAAGAACCTCAATCCAAAAAAGAGGGCTTTGGAGCGGCTTTCAAAAAGGCCTTTGAGCCTCCCATTGATTTGGATAAAGCCCTTGATCTCGTAGACACGCTACACAAAGAGCTCAAGGATGCGAAATGGGGCAGCGATTTTGCCTCCATGCTAACCATCACTGAGCAACTCGAGAACTCCTTACACACGGCCATGAACCTCAAAGCCCAATGGCTCGATACCCGCAAGGCTAATTAAGCCAGTTATTTACATCGCCTCCATAGCGCACCGATTTAGCATCTGTATTTTCTATTTTCTCTAGACTGGCTTGGATATTAGAAGGTAGAGGGTTTTCATCAGAATAACTAAAGTGCATGTGCGCGCTGATCACCCCCGGGGCGTTTTCAATCTCCCTATTAGCGCGCAGCTCCTCCTGCACACTGGGGGCTTCAATCAAAGCAATGATCACTTGTTTTTCTCGATCAAAAGCGGGCACTTCCACGCACTCTAAGGCTTCAATCGCTTTTAGACTCTG
The DNA here is from genome assembly GCF_900197775.1 of Helicobacter salomonis. NCBI lineage: Bacteria > Pseudomonadati > Campylobacterota > Epsilonproteobacteria > Campylobacterales > Helicobacteraceae > Helicobacter > Helicobacter salomonis. Next base: position 15,132 of record NZ_FZMA01000024.1, on the reverse strand, counting down.
CTCAAAGCTCTCTAGTTGGACTTTAACAATCACGCTGGAAATATTCATGTGCTTTTCTCTACAAATAAAATGGATTGACTGGGGCATACACCTGCACACATGCCACACCCCGTGCAAGAGGCATGGATGTGTGGAGCAAACATGCCCTCAAAGCTAATGGCATTGTCTCTGCACGCATCCTTACATGCAAAGCACACCACACCCTGATAACTCAAGCATGTTTGCGAATCGAGGAGGACCCATGTATCTATGCAATCCTCTCGAGTATCTTCCAACACCCCCGTATGCTCTTGAACACATTCCCGTACACACTCTCGACAAAATGTGCAACCCCGTTCTTTAAAGTCCAAATAAGGGCGTGTGGCTTCTTTTTTGATGATAATATGCTCAGGGCAGACTGAAGCACATCCCCCCGTACAATCTAGGCAATCCTGTGCTTTCTCTGAGTTGAAGTATGGCAAAGGGATCAAAAAGGGCTCGCGCTTTAAACCCTTAAAAATCCCCCTAAAGGGCTTTTTAGGGTTCATCGGGCATATCAATTTCCAAGCCCACAGGGCAGTGATCACTCCCCAAAATATGGGCGTAAATATGCGCATCTTTGAGCTGAGCTTGCAGGCCTTGAGAAGCCAGAAAATAATCGATACGCCAACCGATATTACGCGCCCTAGATTGGCTCATGTAGCTCCACCATGTATAGACTTCTGTTTTGTCGGGGTAAAAATGGCGGTAGGTGTCAAGAAATCCTAGTTGGAGTAGTTGGCTAAACGCGTTGCGTTCTGGGTCGCTAAAACCCGCGTTGTAGCGGTTACTCTGCGGGTTAGTTAGATCAATCTCTGTATGGGCGACATTCAAATCCCCGCACACCAGCACCTCTTTACGCGACGCTAGAGTCTGCAAGAATTCTCTGAAGGCGCTCTCCCATTCTAGGCGGTAGGGCAGACGCAAGAGCCCCCTTTGAGAATTAGGCGTGTAGACATTAACTAGATAAAAATTCTCATACTCGCAGGTAACCACACGCCCTTCCATGTCGTGCTCCTCTAATCCCAAACCATAGCGCACGCTTAAAGGCGCGCTTTTGCTCAAAGTCAACACCCCGCTATAACCCTTTTTTTGTGCGCTATTCCAAAAAGCATGGTAATTTTCAAAGGCAAAATCGGCCTGTTGCGGGTGCATTTTGGTTTCTTGCACACAGAATATATCAGCTTCACTCTCTAGCAAAAAGTTCTCAAAACCCTTCTGCATGCATGCCCTCAAGCCATTGACATTCCATGAAATTAAGCGCATCTACCACCTTTGTGTTTTTGCTTATTATAACACTTTAAGTTAAATTTAAAGGATATGTATAGTATAATCGCGCTTTTGGCTTGATAGCTCAGTCGGTAGAGCAGAAGACTGAAAATCTTCGTGTCGGTGGTTCGATTCCGCCTCAAGCCACCATCTAGCGTATAAAATCCCAAAATAGCTTTAAAATTGTCGCCCCTACCACGCATAGAAATACACGACGGATAAACTGCACTTCTTTAACTATCACTAAATTAGAGCCCACCCACGCGCCCAGTATCTGCCCTGCTCCCATCAAGAGCCCCACCGCCCAAATCACTTGCCCCCCGATTAAAAACACGCTTAAACTGATGATATTGCTGGTGAAATTAAACACTTTAGTGCGTGCGGTGGCTTTTTTCATGTTGAGCCCCAAGAGTGCGACCATCGCAAAGGTCCAAAATGAACCCGTGCCCGGTCCAAAAAACCCATCGTAAAACCCCAACCCTAGCCCAAAGATGCCATAGAAAAGGGTGGGCTCAAGTTTAGGATGGCTATCCCCCTCGCCCACTTTGGGGGCTAACAAGGTATAGAGAAAGATTGAGGATAATAAAATGGGAATGAGTAGGCGTAAGATGTCCGCTTTAAGCCATAAAATTAGTGTCGTTCCTAGACTGGCCCCCACCACCACACACCCCACCCCAAAGGCGACCTCTCTTAAGGACACCATGCCCTTCAAGCAAAAATTCAGCGCAGCCGTGAAACTCCCAAAACTGCTTTGAAGTTTGTTGGTGGCTAGGGCTAGGTGTGGCGGGATTCCCAAAGCTAACAGGGTAGGCATGGTGATTAGTCCCCCACCTCCGGCAATGGAATCTACCAGTCCTGCGCAAAAAGCCACCACGACCACGATCGCATATACATACCATTCTAATTCCATGCTAGCTCCTAAATCTAAGATATCCTCACAGACGCGCGTATCTGCGCGTCCAAAGTGTAGATATCCTCTAAATTAGCCAGTGATTTAGTGGTGTCCTCAAAACGCATTAAACCCTCTTCTACTATCCTAACAATTTGTCCAAAGGAGATTTTGCCCTCTATAAAGGCTTGAGTCGCCACTTCTGCGCTGGCATTGAGCACCACACCTAATTTGGGATTCTCTAATAGGGTGTCTTTGAGTGCCCATAGAGGGTATTTGCGCGTATCGATGGGCTCAAATTGTAGGGGAGGTAAGACGCATAAATCTAAGGGCGCGATGCTAGCTTGCTGGTGGGCTTGCTTGGGGGCTAGGGCGTGGGCAATGGGGAGTTTCATGTCAGGGGTGGAGAGTTGGGCGTGCAGGCTTTGATCTTTAAAGCGCACGAGGGCATGTACGCTGGAAGTGCGCTCAATATAGGCATCAATAGCATCTATGCCAAAGAGCCAACGCGCTTCCAACACCTCAAAAAGCTTATTGAGCATGTTAGCCGCGTTGATGGTGATATGCACGCCCATGTCCCAGTTAGGGTGTTTTAAGACTTTTTCTAGGCTTTGATGGGGGATTTGCTCGGGTTTTAGGTCGCGCAGCGCTCCTCCACTCGCGCTCAAATAAAGGGTTTGCACCTCTGCAATATTGCGGTGTTGGAGCAAACTCCACAGCCCAAAATGTTCGCTATCAATGGGGATCATGCCTTTAGTATCTAGCAACCAACCGGCCACAACTAAAGACTCCTTATTGGCTAAAGCTAGGGTTTTATGTTGCTCAAGAGTGATCAAAGTGGGCTTTAATCCAACAAAACCGCTTAGAGCGTTGAGCACTACTGGGGAGTGGCAAGCCTGCAGCATCCCTTCTAGCCCTCGTGCACCTGCAAAGAGAGCGACATTGTGGGGCAAATCTCGTAAAAACGCCCTGCTAGGCTGGGGCAAAAAGACTTTTTTAGGTTTATGAGCGTGGATTTGTTGCAACAAAAGAGTTTCATTGTGCCCACCACTCAAAGCCTCCACCTCAACCCCTAAAGTTTGTGCCACTTCTAGGGCTTGTGTGCCAATAGAGCCCGTGCTCCCTAAAATAATCGCACTAGACATAGGGCAAAAAGAGCAAGAAATGCAACGCCACGCCTCCAAAAAGCATAGCATCTAAACGATCTAAAATCCCTCCATGTCCGGGCAAGCATGCCCCACTATCCTTAACTTCGGCTTTGCGCTTGAGATAACTCTCAAACAGATCGCCCAAGATCGCGCTCAAGGCGACCACCACACTAATCCCTAACGCCCACACAAAACCCACACTCCACATGCCCGCCAGACCCCCAAGCACGCTAGACAAACCCAATCCTATTAAAGAACCCTCTAGGGTCTTTTTGGGCGAAGTGGGACTTAGAGGGATTTTACCTAGCAATCTGCCTCCAAAATAAGCCCCCACATCAGCCACCACAACGACCACGACTAGCCACACCACCCCGCGCACGCCAAAGTCCTTAAATAATGCTAAAAGCACCACAAAGGGCAGAGTGGGGTAAATGAGGGGCAACACCTGCCTAGTATCCTTTGCTCTCAAGGCTAATGCGCCTGCAAAGAACATCCCCACAAATAATGCGCCCTCAATGGGGCGTGGGCTGATATAAGCAAGCCCCCACACCCCTAAAGCCAGCCCATAATGCCAAAAAGAAAAGCTCAGAGCGTGGATTTTCTCATAGAGTTTTAAAGCCTCATAAAAGCCCACCAGATACGCCACGCCTAGCACCGCCCACAAGAACAGCATATTGTGGCTAACCAACACCACCACAACAAGCGCGACTAAGAGTGCCCCTGTGATATAGCGCGTTTTCTCCCCCTTCAACTTAGAAAAATCCATACCTAACTCCCAACAAAGATTTTGCCCACTAAAATGTAGGTGATGAGGCTAATGAGCACAATCCCTAAGATGTTGAGCCATAGCCCAGCTTTGATCATATCTTGCATTTTGACATAACCCGAACCATAAGCGATCGCATTGGGTGGGGTTGCCACAGGCAACATAAAAGCGCAGGTGGCTGCTAAAGCTACAGGGATGGTAAAAAAGAGGACTTGGGAGTGCTCATAACCCAGTCCCAAAGCCACCCCCCCAATCACGGGCAAAAAGGCCGCAGCCGTGGCGGTGTTGGAGGTGATTTCGGTTAAGAAAATCACTAAGGCTACCACCAAGACCATTAAGAGTAATAAGGGTAAATGGGACAAGTGCGCCACTTGATGTCCAATCCACAGAGATAACCCGCTCTTGCTAAATTGCGCGCTTAAAGCCAGTCCACCCCCAAAGAGCAAGAGCACATCCCAGGGGAGTTTTTTCATCGTATCCCAATCGATGAGACGGGTTTTTTGCGCGGGGATGATAAAAAGCGCGATGGCGACCCCCATGGCAATGATGGAGTCTAAATTGGCGATCTTAATTCCCATAGAGTGTAAAATACTGCCTAAAAAAACCCAGCTCAAAGAAGCGAGCACGAATAAAGTGGCAACCCAGAGTTCTCCTGCACTCATCGGTCCTAATTTGTGCAATTCTTGAACGATCACCTCCCTACCTCCGGGGATTTCTTTGATCTTGATAGGGAAGATGACAAAGGTGAGTAAAAACCACGCCCCCATGAGCATGAGTAAAGCGATGGGCACGCCCAAGATCATCCACTGCCCAAAGCCAATTTTAAACCCAAAGGCGTCTTGCATATAACCAGCCAACAGGGCGTTAGGGGGCGTGCCTATGAGGGTGGCTAGCGATCCAATAGAGGCACTATAAGCGATGCCCAACATCAAACAGATACTGAAATTGGTGCGATAAATGGGAGCGGATTGGTAAGAGGAATCAGTTTTACAATCCTGTTTTTGGAGTAATTTTGCTACGAGGGTTAACACACTCAAGCCCACAGGCATCATCATCACTGCGGTTGCCGTGTTAGAAACCCACATAGATAAAAAGGCAGTCGCCAACATAAAACCGGCTACCAACGCTCTAGGGCTCGTGCCCACTAAAAGAATAATTCTTAGCGCGATACGGCTATGTAGATTCCAGCGTTGCATCGCCATTGCCAGCACAAAACCCCCCATAAACAAGAAGATAATAGGACTCCCATAGGACGCGCCCACTTCTTTAAAACTAGCCACGCCCAACGCGCTAAAGAGCACGAGGGGTAGCAGGGCAGTAGCCACCAAAGCGATCGCTTCGCTCATCCACCAAGTCCCCATCAAGATTGCCACAGCGGCTACGATGGGTAGAGAATCTAATTTAAGTCCGGGCTTGGTGATGGTGTGCTTGATCACATCTAAATGGGCATGGAGGGCAAAATACACCCCTAGAGCTAAAATGAAGCCTCCCCAAAAACCCATCCATGGCACGCTGAACCTAAAACTCTTTTGTGGCATTTTAAAATCCTTATGCTAATTTTCTTAGTTTAAGCCATAGGAATTAACATTTTATTTAAATTTTGAGAATGGGAGGATAAGGGCGCTGGGCGTAGGCGTAGCGTAGCAAATCCACACTCACAAATTCTTCTTTCCAAAAGACATAAAAGTAAGCCCAGCCATTGTGATTTTTTTTGTGTAGGTGTTTAGCCGCCATTTGGTGGATACTTAGATGTTCCTGATCGTCATGCAAACGATCCTCTAGCAAATAACAGATATAATTTTGTTGTTTGTCATAGAATTTCTGTCTGTCCTGCAAAAAGCCCGCTGCACAGAGTTGCTTTAAGCTTACTTTGGGGGGTTTGACTTCTAGCGCGCCCTGTGTGAGGGTATTGCTCACGGGGGTAATGTTAGCGATGCGTTTAGTGGCTTCCTGCACGAAGAGGGAGTCTTGCTCAATGCCTAAAAAGTGTCGTTTGAATTTCTTAGCAATCGCCCCTGTAGTGCCCGTGCCAAAAAAGGGGTCTAAAATCAAATCCCCGGGCCTACTGCTAGAGAGAATGATCTTTTCTAAGAGGGCTTGGGGTTTTTGAGTGGGGTGGAGTTTTTTTCCATTCGCTCCCTTTAGGCGTTCTGCCCCCATGCAAATGCCTATATGCCATACACTGCGCTCTTGCTTGTTGTGATTGAGGGCTTTCATGGTTTTATAATTAAAGGTGTAGCGTGCACTCTTATCTTTAGCACACCAAAGCAAGCTCTCATGGGCGTTGCAAAAACGACTACCCCTGAAATTGGGCACGGGATTGGGTTTAGCCCAGATAATATCATTGAGAATCCAAAAACCCAAATTTTGCATTAAATAGCCCAAACGGTAGATATTTTGAAACGAGCCCATCACCCAGATACTCCCATGTGCTTTTAACACGCGTCTACACTCGCTTAACCACGCCAAACAAAAAGAATCGTAAGCCTGCAGACTCTCAAATTGATCCCATGCTGCACGCACACCCATAAAGACTTCTCCATTATCACGCAACAACTCCCCCTGTGTCTGCATAAAATAGGGCGGATCGGCGATGATTAAATCTACACTCTCAGAGGGCAGAGTGGGCAGCAGTTCTAGGCAGTTTCCTTGTAGAATGCGATCGATTTTTTCTAGCATGAACCTCTACCCCAAAATTTAAATTTCCATTATACCTCTTTTGCTCTCTCTTGATTCAAAAACCTCTCTAAGGAGCGATACGCTCCAGCACAAAACATAGGCAAACTAAAAATTTAACAACGCATTGAGGTAGTAGCTGTATTGTTTTTCTCTAGCCTCTATCTCAGCGGGCAAGCCCTCTTGTAGGTCGGTGGTGAGGGTGTTAAATTGGTCTAAAATTTCTACGATTTTTTCTTGCACTACAAGAGGGGGGAGGGGGATAGTAAAAGACATGACATGTTTATCTGCAAGCATGGGGTAACTTGTGCCTTCTTGCCATGCCCTAGCATGCATGAAAAACCTGTCGCTTGTAATATTGTAAAAAATCCACTCGGGGAGGACTTTAGCTATGTCTGCACGCAAAACACAAAAACCCGTACTACAAATTTGTCCGTTATGTTCTGCCCCCACAAGGGTAATCCGCTTTAAAAGGGGGCGGGTTGTGCCCAACAAAACATCTTTAGTTTCTACAATGTAGCGTGCTCGAGAGGGGGCATTTTGGGCGTTAATGGGGGTTGTTTGTGTGATTTGAGATAGCTCCCTATCCACGCTTGATAAATCAATATAGTGGTAATTTTTAGGGTTATTTTTCCATGCAACATTGGCAACCCTGCGGGTTACTTCTCCTAACTCCACAAACTCCACCCCCTGCGGGCAGTGCTCGTGCAATAACTTTTCTAAGGGGTGTTTGGGTTTTAGCACGCGCGCGCCCCATTTTTGTAAAATCCAGTCTTTAAGCGGGTGTTTGTCCAACCAATCAAGGTTTTCCCCCCCCCCCCCCCCTGTGGGCGCGCCAAAGTCTAAAAGCGCGTTTAGGTAGTGGGTGTATTGTTTTTTGCGCGCCGCAATCTCAGCGGGCAAGCCCTCTTGTAGGTCGGTGGTCAGGGCGTGGAATTGATCTAAAATTTTTACGATTTTTTCTTGGAGGGGGAGAGGGGGTAGTGGGATTAAAAAAGTCTTTAAGTCTTGTAAATTCAAGCGACTCACCTTTGCCCCGCAAGTGTATTTCAGCTTAAAATCCTTAAAGGCTTGCGTTTGGAACAGATAGGCTAAGTATTTCGGGTTTTGTTGGTGTCTAAGGGCGAAAGTGTCCCCGCCTATGTAGATGGTTTCTTGCCCCAAGTAAGCCACCGCCTTACACACATCAGCGGGGTTTTCACTCACCCCCACAATCACTAAGTCCCCACAATATACAGGCTTTAACTTCTTAGCCAGCTCTTGCGTGATAAAGCTTTTAGTTTTGCTCGTGTGGATATTATAAAAAGTGTGAATCTCTCCATAGTGGATTGCCCCCACTAGCTCCCCGTTAGGATTATCAGGGTGTAAATCCGCTTTAGTCAGCCCACTACCCCGCACAAATTCCCCAATAGTGCCCAATTCCACCCATTCCACCTTAAACGATTCCTTAAGCAGGGCATGGCGTGCGTCTTTGGGGCTTGTAGGCGTGCCAAAGTCTAAAAGAGCATTGAGATAGTAAGCGTATTGTTTTTTTCTTGCGCTAAGCTCTGCTGTAAGCTCTGTAAAGCAATCAAGAATGGTTACTATTTTCTCTTGCACTATGAGCGGGGGGAGGGGGATTTTCGTAGATAAAAAAGCCCGTGTCCCTAAGTTGATTTGTGCCGCCATGTTGCCTAAAGACTTAATGTATTTTCTCGCCCTTTGTGTTATCAAGGCATAGCGTACATAGGCGATAAGCACATTAGGGGCAAAGTCGCAAAGTTTGGCGACACGCTGATTAAGCAAGAGATTTTGACCCTCTAGCTTTTTGACAAGGGTGGGCATGCCTAAAATATTTGCACTCTCCCCCATGTCGGTCATAGCGATAAGAATATCCCCATCGCTCAAAGCATAATTTTTATATTTTTCTAAAAAGCTGTCAGGTAAGTAAATGGGTTTGTGTTCAGGATTAAACCCGCCATTAGGGCGGATGTTGCCCATTCTGATTAACAAAGTGTTAGATTTTTCCACATAGTCGCTTTTTTTAAAGGAATAACCATTAAGCAAACTACACACCTCCCCCAATTCCACAAACTCCACCCCCTGCGGGCAATGTTCTTGTAAGAGTTTTTCTAAAGGGTGTTTAGGCACTCTCTCCAAGCCCTCCGCCTTTAACAGGCCTTCTGTTTTATCCATTTCCCATCTTTGCATAATTAAATTTGAGATTGAAAAAGAGGCGCAAATCCTCTATAGCGCAAGCTTTTTGGAGGTTGTAGCCCAGCCTCACCAGCAAAATTTCCAAGTCTTTTTTAAATTTGATCTTGGTGGGCTTGTTGTGAAAAATTTCATTTCTTGCATCTCTAATGCGTGCGATGGTGTTGATCGCATGTTGCTTTGTCCCAAAGGCAGGGATTTCTTGATTCTTGTAGATTTTTGGTGTGGCAAACAAAGATTCAAAATGGGGGTAATAATATTTGTCTAAAATCAGCTCTAAGTCCCCCAAAGAGAACAAATCAAAGACCTCAAAAGAGTTCATCTTTTGTTTGTCCAGAGGGGTTTTGAGGTTTTTGTTGCGTAAGGCGATGATGGCATCGATTTTTTTGACCAGATAATGTTGCGCCGCATCCTTGGGGCATTGTATGAACCAATCATCGTTGTTGCCATTGAAGGCATTGGCAATCACAATCGCCATCGTGCTTCTCAAGGCATTTTCAAAACATTGCAACAGCAAGAAACTTGCTTGGTGCGTGTTGCGTCTTTTGTTGTAGAGTTGCATGGTTAAATCAAATAGATTTTTTTTAAGTGCGCCATTTTTCTTCTTGAGCAAGATTTGGGCCTCTTTACAAGCCCCCCATAAATAGCCGTGGTGTAAAACCCCAATGCTTTGTTTGATTTTTGTTTCAAACTCCTCTGTCATCAAATGTGGCATATCTAAAAATAATGCGGATATTTTTTGAAAAAATGCATTTTGCAAATCAAACATTCAACTTACTATGGAAACTTTGTTGTATAATCTGCCTAATTTAGAGGTCTCACCGCTATGAATAGCGGGTGCTTGCTTGCAAGAGGATACTCTAAATTCTCTCCTATGCTCCATTTGCTCCATTTTCTAAACCATCGATGATTTTATCTAGCCCCTCTCTTAGGGCTTGTTGTTTGGCCACAATAGTGGCGATTTGGGCGTTTAATTGGGCGATGTCTAGCCCCCCCTCCTCCTCTTTGGGGTCTAAATAGCGGCTCACAGAGAGGTTATAGCCATTTTGTCTAATTTGCTCTGCCTCCACTAAAATAGAAAAATGGGGCAGCTCCTCTCTTGTCTCATAGACCTTTAGGATTTTAGCGATGTTAGCCGGACTTAGCTTGTTCTGCGTGTCTGCACGCACACATTCTAAACTCGCATCCATGAATAAAACCCGGTGATCGCCTCTATTCTTACGCAAGATCAGCACGCAAGTGGCGATGTTGGTCCCAAAGAAAAGATCAGGGGCGAGCGCGATCACCCCATCCACAAAATTACGCTCTATGAGGTATTGGCGGATTTTTGCCTCTGCCCCACCCCGATACAACACCCCGGGAAATTGCACAATCGCACATGTCCCCTTGGGCGAGAGCCAAAAGAGCATATGCAAGCTAAAAGCTAAATCCGCCTTGCCCTTGGGGGCTAGCACCCCAGCGGGCGCAAAACGGGGTTTGTTGATGAGTAGGGGGTCATCATCGCCGATCCATTTGGTGGAGTAGGGCGGATTAGACACAATGGCGTCAAAGGGCTCATCACTTTCATGCTTAGGGTCTATTAGAGTGTCCCCATAGGCGATATGAAATGTGTCATAGTCAATATTGTGTAAAAACATATTCGCCCGGCAGAGGTTGTAGGTGGTCGGGTTGATTTCCTGACCAAAAAAGCCCTGTTTGATATTGTCTTTGCCTAAAATCTTGGCAAATTTGAGCAAGAGCGAGCCACTCCCACAACAAGGGTCATAAACCTTATTGATGTCCTTTTGCCCGTGCAAGACTAATCTAGCCAAGAGCTCGCTCACCTCTTGGGGGGTGAAAAACTCGCCCCCACTCTTGCCCGCATTGCTGGCATACATGCCCATTAAAAACTCGTAAGCGTCCCCAAAGATATCGATCCCGCTCTCTTGATAGTCCTCAATTTTCATCGCCCCCACGGCCTTTAAAAGGCTGCTGATCTTTTCATTTTTCTCTTTGACACCATCGCCTAGCTTGCTACTATCCATGTCCAAATCCGCAAAAAGCCCTCTAAAATTCTCCTGCGCCTCGCCCTCTAGGCTGGAGGCTTCAATGTTTTGGAAGATCTTATTTAAGTTAATATTAAGGTCTTCGTCTTTATCTGCCCGCTTGAGCACATTGCTAAAAAGCTCGCTGGGCGGGATAAAAAAGCCCTTTTCCTTCAAAAGCACTTCCTTAGCAATCTGTGCCTGCTCATCGTTTAAGGTGGCATAATCAAAGTTTGGATCTAGGGCTTGTTCATAGGCATTGATATAGCTTGTGAGATTCTCGCAGAGGTAGCGGTAAAAGATAATGCCTAAAACAAATTGCTTAAAGTCCCAACCATCCACCGCTCCGCGCAATTTATCTGCAATGCCCCAAATGGTCTTAAAAAGCTCATTGCGCTTTACTTGTGCGTTTTGCTCGTTGTTTTGCTTTGTTTGTGTGGCGACTTCTTGCATGGCATCCTCAAAAAAGGGATATTCTAACACAAGTTTTGGTTCTTATGATTTTTGCTTTAAAAGCAGGCCTGCTAGAGTTGTTTGAAGAAGCCCTAGAGATTCAAGAAGGCTGTAAAAACCACTCAATTATTTCCAATCCTGACTAGAAATGTCATGGTATTTGTCAAAAAAAGCTTGCAGAACGGATTGCACTTGATTTTTTAAATGCTGGCGCATGGGCTGGCCTTCAGAATTTATGCTAAAGAACGATGCTTTTTCTTTAGGCAGAAGTGTGGGAAACTGTGTCCCTTTAAAGCTAATATTGTGGTGCTTAAAGGCTTTGGACATAAAATCATGGGCGCTCTTTTCTTGGAGTTGATAATGCTGGACAATGCGGGCAAATTCTTGTTGCCGTTGGCTATCCATATAATCTCTGAAACTGGCTTGGATATCTGGACTTGGGTGCTGTTTGAAGAACTCCCAAAAGCTCAAAATCACCTCTTGTTTACTGCGCATTTTTGGGCTGGACTTGATGGCGCGTAAAATGTCTTCTTCGGATTTACCCTCCGCAATGAGATTTAAAATATAGTCAATGTTGATTTCCACTTGCTTGATGAGCTCCATTTCAAACACACAATTATCGTCAAATTCCTTATGTGTCTTGTTTGGACTTTCTCTAGGCCCTCTAAACTTTTCATACAAGTCCAAATAATGCCCTTGGTAGTCTTGCAAATCTCTGGGGCTGATGGGGTCATTATTTGGACCAAACTCTGCAAAGCACACTAAAACATTGCGTATTTTTAGAATTTCATCATAAAGATTAATGAACGACTCTTGTGCGCTCTCTGCCTTTGTGTGCTGGGAAAATGCATGGAGGGGATATGTGCTTAAGAGCTTGGATGCCAAGGCTTGATATTTTGCGTAGATTTCTTTAAAGCCATCTAAGATCACAATCTCATGAGAATTCTTTTGGCCAAAGAGTCTTAAAGCGTCGTTTAAATTCTCTTCTAAAGGCCTAAAACACACGATATTACCCTCGCTCTTGACACTATTGTAGGGGCGGTTTGTCCTTGAAAAGGCTTGCAGTAAGCCATGGTATCTTAAGTTCTTATCCACCCAAAGCGTGTTGCAAGTGGGCGCATCAAAGCCGGTTAAGAACATATTGACCACAATGAGCAAATCGATCTCTCTTTTCTTCATGCGCGAAGACACATCTTTATAGTAATCGTTGAAAATCCCAATGTCATAATTACTTTCAAAGGCGTGGTTATAATCTTGAATTGCTTGCTCTAAAAAATCCCTGTCATTTTGCTCCAGTTTGCCCGCCTCCTCGTTGTTCTCATCTTCTAGGTCATCGCTGGGGCTATAGCTGTAGATGATGGCTACTTTTAAAGGATGCACACACGCTTTAAAGGCTTGGTAATATTTTTTAGCCATCTCTATATTCGCACAGGCCAAAATGGAGTTAAAACTCCCTTTTGTAACTTTGGCAAAATGATTTAAGATGTGTTGAACAACCTTAGCAATGCGTTTAGGGTGGCAAAAATCCGCCTCGCTCTTTAGCTCTGTGTGCGTGTCGGTGTTGTAGTAGTGCATTAAAAAACGCAAAACATTGCCATCATGGATCGCATTGACAATCGTATAATGGTGCAACTCTCTACCAAATCTCTCCTGTGTGATGGCGTGCTCTTTGCCCTCGCAATTAGCCTCAAAAATGGGCGTGCCGGTGAATCCATAAAAATGGTGTTTCTTAAAAGCCCGCGCAATATCAGCGTGCATTTTACCCAGTTGGCTTCGATGGCATTCATCAAAGATAAACAACACCTCTTGTTCTAAAATGGACGACTTGGGATTGCCCTTAATGAATTTATGCAACTTTTGGATCGTGGTGATGATGGTCTTTTTGTTAGGATCGGGGTTTTCTAGCTGGATTTGTAGGGTTTTGGTGTTCTTGTTGGAGCTTGCGCTGTTTTTTTGGTATTTCTCATATTCCTTCATGGTTTGGTGGTCTAAGTCCTTGCGATCCACCACAAAGAGCACCTTAGCTATAAAGTCCAGCCGTGCGGCAAGCTGGGCGAGTTTAAAGCTGGTTAAAGTCTTGCCGCTGCCCGTGGTGTGCCAAATATAGCCCCCGTTTTTGGGCTTGCCATAGTTTTTTTGGTTGTGCGTGATGAGCACTTGCTTTAAAATCTCCTCTATAGCGACCACTTGGTAAGGGCGCAAAACAAGCAATTTAGACTCGCTGGTGAAAACACAATAATAAAGCAAAAGGCTTAATAGGGTGTGTGTATCAAAGAAAGTGGGGATAAAATCCTGTAAATCCTCAATGCGTTGGTTATGCTGATCTGCCCAAAAGCTGGTGAATTTATAAGAGTCTTTGCCCGTGTCGCTGGCTGTGGTGTTGCTGTAATACTTGGTCTGTGTGCCATTGCTGATCACAAAGACCTGCACAAAGCCAAATAAGCTACCCGGAGCGCCCATGCTCGTTCTATGGTAGTCTCGGATTTGTCTAAAGGCTTCCTGCAGATTCACCCCTCTTTTTTTAAGCTCGATATGCACTAGGGGTAGCCCATTAACTAGAATACTCACATCATAGCGGTGTTCCCTGCCCGGGGTGGGGTATTGCTGGATCACTTGTAGGTAATTGTTATGGATGTGCTTTTTATCTAAAAGCTGGATATTTTTCGTGTCTCCATTGTCAAATTTAAAGGACTGGCTATAATCGTGCTGGAGCGTGCGGGTTTTATTAATAAAAGTGGCGTTGCGGGGGTTGATTTGTTGGGTAAAACGCTCCCATTCGCGCTCGCTGAAAGTGAGGCGGTTGAGCTTTTCAATTTGGGTCTTAAGATTCTCTTTAAGGCTCTCTGGCGTGGCGGGCTTTAAAAGATTGTAACCTTGGGCTTGGAGTTGTTCTATTAAATACGCCTCTAGCTCTGCCTCTTTTTGGTAAGTGGTGGCTTGGCTCTTGCTGGTGGGCTTAAGAGCCACCACGGTGCTTAAGTCCCCTTGGGCGATTTGTTCTAAAGTGGTCATGCGTGCTCCTCAAAGTGTAACAAGGCGTTTAGGTAGTGATTATACTGTTTTTTGCGCGCCTCAATCTCAGCAGGCAAGCCCTCTTGTAGGTCGGTGGTCAGGGCGTGGAATTGATCTAAAATTTCTACAATTTTGGCTTGCACTACCAGAGGGGGTAGGGGGATTAAAAAAGTCTTTAAGTCTTTAGCATCAATATAGATTATTTTTGCACCATAAGCAAACCTTTTTTTGAAATTTAAAAAAGTTTGCGTTTGAAAAAAATAGGCCAGGTATTTAGGGTTTTGATTATGGCGAAAAGCAAACATGTCGCCAAAACAAATATCATCATCTCCTAAATATGCCACAGCCTTACAAATATCGTTAATGTTTTCGCTCATATTCACAAAAAGTAAGTCTCCTTTTTTTGCTTTTCTAAGTTTTTTGGCAATTTGGGGAGATATGAAGCTAATGACATTATCCGTATAAGTGCTATAGTGTGTGTGTATTTGCCCGTAGTGGATAGCCCCTATCAATGTGCCATCATGGTTTTTGGGTTGCAAATCAGCTTTAACTATCCTGTGTCCCCATATAAACTCCCCAATAGTGCCCAATTCCACCCATTCCACCTTAAACGACTTTTTGAGAAGGGCATGGGTAAAATCATAAGGATCACGACTTACCCCCCCCCCCCCCCCCCCCACCCCC